>CADAVL010000053.1 GCA_902791335.1 Oscillospiraceae bacterium | reverse complement strand
GACCGCTCGTTCGGGATATGTGCTCGCCGGCTGGGTGCGCGCTTTTTGCCGCCGCCGAAAGGCGGCGGCAAAGCCCCCTTTACTGAAAGCGCGAAGTTTTACAAAACCAAAAAGAGGCGTACCTTTTGGGATTTCGCGAATTTTTGGCAAAAAGCGCGCGAAAGCCGCCCGGCCCCAAAGTGTTTCTCCGACAACGCCGCTCTAACCAATAGCAAGCACCCACCGACGGGAAATTACATGACAGCCAAACAACCGATCGTTTTTTCTGAAATTTGTATTTTTTTATTGTGTTTTTATAATATATCTATTTCCTTGTTGACATTGATATTTCGATTTGTTACATTGAATACAACAAATAATATCACCGACAGGAAGTGTGTTTATGGCAAATTTCATTGATAAAAAAATCGGCAAGATCTGTGCGGATCTCGGAGAGCTGATCGTTAAAAACCGCCGGGACTTAACAGCGCTTTCTTTTGTTGAAAGCGACTATAAAACCGGCAATACACCGCCGACAGACGGCTACAAACCTTTTTTGAAAACCGATCATTTTTACGGCGTTGACAAGCATTTTTGGATCAAATTCTCGGTTGATGTACCGGAGAGTGATGACAGTCACCGGTGCTTTTTGTCCTTTCGGACCGGCCGTGAAGGCCAGTGGGATGCCACCAATCCGCAGGGCATCATTTATATAGACGGCGAGCTGACGCAGGGCGTGGATATTAACCACACCGAGGTCTATATAAAGCCCGGAAAGCACGAGATCAACTATTATTACTACACCGGCATGATCGGCGGCGAGGTTGGATTTTCGGTTCAGCTTTTAGAAAAAGATACAAGAATCCAAAAGGTTTATTACGATATTTTTGTGCCGTACTACGCCGCCATGTGTTTAAAGGAAAACGACGATAATCGCATTTTAATGCTCAGAGAGCTTGACCGCGCAGTAAATCTTATTGATCTTCGTGTTCCTTACAGCGAAAGCTTTTATGATTCATTAAAGCAGGCGGAGCAGTTTTTGGAAACCGAGTTCTATGAAAAGTATTGCGGCAAAAACAATACTTCGACCGTCAACTGCATCGGCCACACGCACATTGACGTGGCCTGGCTTTGGACGCTCAGCCAAACGCGTGAAAAAGCGCAGCGCAGCTTTTCAACCGTGCTTCACTTAATGGAGCAATATCCCGAATATAAATTTATGTCGAGCCAGCCGCAGCTTTATGAATATGTTAAGGAAGAAGTGCCTGAGCTTTACGAAAAGATCAAGGCGCGCATCCGCGAGGGCCGGTGGGATCCCGAAGGTGCAATGTGGCTGGAGGCCGACTGCAATCTCATCGGCGGCGAAAGCATGGTGCGGCAGATCATTCACGGCAAGCGCTTTTTTAAGGAAGAATTCGGCGTGAACAGCCACGTTCTTTGGCTGCCCGACGTTTTCGGCTACAGCGCTGCGTTGCCGCAGATATTGAAAAAATGCGGCGTGGATAATTTTGTTACCTCCAAGATCAGCTGGAACCAGACCAACAAAATGCCTTACGATACTTTTTATTGGGAGGGCATTGACGGAACGGAGATCTTTACAAACTTTATCACCACGCAGGATTCCAAATTTGACGGTCAGGATAATATGACCACCTACGTCGGCCATTTAAACCCCTCACATGTGTTGGGCACCTGGCTGAGATATCAGCAAAAGGAATATAACAATGAAACCGTGCTGACCTATGGCTACGGGGACGGTGGCGGCGGCCCCACCGCCGATATGTTGGAAAACGGCCGCCGTTTAAGCTACGGCCTGCCGGGATTCCCCAAAACCGTGCAATCCTGCACCACCGATTACCTTGATAAGGTTAAGAAGAATTTCGACCGCTCGGCAGAACAGCTGAAGCGCAGCCCCAAATGGGTGGGCGAGCTTTACCTGGAGGCGCACAGAGGCACCTATACCTCCATTGCAAAGAACAAAAAGAACAACCGCGAAAGCGAGTTTTTATTGCAGCGCGCCGAAGGACTCTCGGCAATCGCCAACCGACTGCTCGGCAAGGAATACGCAGAAGATGTATTTTACAGATCGTGGCAGACGGTGCTTTTGAATCAGTTTCACGATATTATTCCGGGTTCCTCCATTAAAGAGGTTTATGAGGACTGCGACAAGGATTACCAAAGAGTGCGCGACGATGTAACGGCCGAACTTCAAAAATCGCTTTATTCAATTTCTCAAAATATCAAAACGGACGGCGGCGTGATGCTTTATAATTCCACCGGCTTCAGCCTGAGCGGCGTTGCAGAAATTGACGGCAAGCGCTTTGAAACGCCGAAGCTTCCGCCCTACGGCTGGACGGTTGTAGATCCGAAAACGGAAGAAAACCGCGTGAAGATCCATGAAAACACGGCTGAAAACGACTACTATATTTTGTCACTTGACGCCGCCGGCCGGATCGAACGGCTTTATGACAAAAGCAGTCAGCGCGAAGTGCTGTTGAGGCCGGCGAACGAGCTGCGTATTTTTGAGGACAGAGCCTGGGAATGCGACAACTGGGAAGTGCCGGAATATTACCGCGAGAAAATGTGGGTGTTGGACGACAATGCTAAAATCACGCCGTTTTCCAATGAAGTGGGCGGCGGATATACCGTGGAGAAAAATTACCTCGGTTCTACAATCAAACAGACGGTACAGCTTTATAACAAAAGCCGTTTGATCGAGGTAAAAAACGAGCTGGACTGGCACGAGGAGCATCAGATCTTAAAAATCGCTTTTCCGCTGGATATTCATACAAACAGTGCCACCTTTGAAATTCAGTACGGCAATCTCAGTCGCCCGACGCACCGCAACACCAGTTGGGATACGGCAAAATTTGAGGTTTGCGGCCATAAATGGGTCGATCTTTCGGAGGACGGCTACGGCGTGAGCCTTTTGAACGATTGCAAATACGGTTACAGTGTGGAGGGCAGCGAACTGGAGCTGACCGCCTTAAAATGCGGCACGAACCCCAATCCCGACGCTGATAAGGGGCACCATGAATTCCGCTTTGCGCTGCTGCCGCACGCAGGTGACTTCCGCGAGGGCGGCACGGTGCGCGAGGCCTACGGCTTTAATAACCGACCCGTTGCTGTGGCTTTAAATAAGCAGGACGGAAAGCTCCCTGAAACTTTCAGCGCGCTCTCGGTCGATTGTGACAACATTGTGATTGAAACCGTGAAAAACGCTTATAACGGCGAAGGTACGGTCGTTCGTCTTTACGACGCTTTTGATCGCCGCGGCACGGTTCGTTTGACCGCCGGTTTCCCGGTAAAGAAAGCATTGCTTTGTGATATGCTGGAAAACGAGTTGGAAGAACTGCCGGTAAACGAGAACGCGGTGGAAATTCCAATGAAGAATTTTGAAATTGTAACGGTAAAGCTGCTGTGATCCGGCAGTCGATCTTGTGTATCAAGCAACGGACGGCGTTGCGAGCAAAGGAAAAGCACTTAGCAAAATGATAGCTAAAAAATTTCAAATCAAAAAAGTTGTTTTGCGTTTTAAAAACCGGGCGGACAGCTTTTGAAGGTGGGGGCGGCAAGCGTGCTTTCTGCTTTCGCGCCCGCGCGTCGCCCCCCAAAGGGGGCGACAAAAAAGCCCCCACAAATTCGACAGGCGAAGGCCGGACACCTCTCGGTGTCCGGCCTTCGCCTGTCGAAAGTTTCCGGGGAAAACACCAAAAAACTGCGGGGGCTTTTTGCGGCAAAGGCAACCCCCAATGGGTTGCCTTTGCCGCCGCGCGGGCGCGAATTTCCGGGATTTTCCCTTTGCCGCCGCGAACGATACTTTAAAAGACTTTCGCGAACGTTCCGCCCCTTCCAAAAAAGCAGCGCAGTCACGTCAGCAAGCTTTAATCATAGCGTTCGGCGGACAGACCGCCATTAAACTGACGCAATTTTTAAACGACCAAGGCATTAAAATTTCGGGCACCTCCGCCGAGGGGATTGATCTTGCCGAGGATCACGAAAGGTTCGACGCACTGCTCGAAAAATTCAGAATCAAACGTCCGCGCGGCTTTGGCGTGAATACGCTGAAAGAAGCCTTGAATGCTGCCGAAACTTTGGGCTATCCCGTGCTTTTGCGCCCGTCTTATGTGATCGGCGGCCAAAATATGCAGATCGTTCATTCAAGCGATGAGGTGCGCGTTTATATGGAGCGCATTTTGTCGCAGGGGATTTCCAACCCTGTGCTTGTGGACATCAATCATTTAAGAGAAAGCCGCCGCAAGCTGAAATTTGCAAAAATGCAGGGAACAGGCGACGATTTGACCGTAAACTATACGAAGGAGCACATTCTTTTAACCGGCGACGCGGTGCTGGTTTACAGCGGCGTTTCGGAATACTAAGACGCTTAGACAAATGAGGGTTGACTCCGTTACACCTCGGTAAAAAGGTCCCGCTCTTGTTCGCGCTATAGATAGGAAAACCGGCCTTCGTTCACGTTTGCACTATGGTAATTTGAAAGGCCGCTTTTGCGGCATCTATACGCCGCAAAAGCGGCGAAAAACAACGGGAAAAGCATCAATCAACCAAAAAACAGCACGGTTTTTAAAAACTGTGCTGTTTTTTTATGATGACAGGTCGTTTGTTTGTGTCTGCATCGAATGCGTGTAGTTTTGCTTTTTAGCCGGAAGTTTTTGTAGGATAAAATATTCCGGCGCGGTTTTTGTTTCAAAAACGCTGTTTCTACTGTAAAACCTCATTCTGTTTGCTATAATGTGACCGGAAGAAGGATCCCGGTCGTATTTCGCTTCTCTAAAGTTTTTTTGGTAGCTGTAATGCTCATTGGCGGAAAAAACCGTTATCCTCGGTGGATACTTTTGTTTCATCCGATCACATGGAATATTCTGCTGGCCGTCATTCCGGATATTACTCAGGCAATGCAAGTGCCTGTTGCCACATGGATGGCCGTGATGAGTCAGAGCAGCACAAACAGCGCGATTGTGATCTGGTGTATCGCAGCTGCAATTTATGAGAAGAAGCACCTTTAAAAATGGGCAGCACGGCGTAAAGCCGTGCGAATCTTACGTATATATAAAAGCACAAAGGAACCGCAATAACGGAGTATGCCAATCCCGGCCGCATATTTTTAGGAAAACTTTCATATGATGAAACAACACATATGGGAGGTGGTCTTATTAAAAGATCGCAAGAGGACAGAGCTGTGCTGCTGGGCGAATACATAGTGGAAACCGGCGCAACGGTACGCGCTGCCGCCAAGGTGTTTCATATCAGTAAATCTACAGTACATAAAGACGTTTCCGAAAGGTTGAAGCCCAAAGATCCGGTGCTTTACGCAGGCGTTCAGAAGGTACTGGAGACGAACAAAAAGGAACGGCATATCCGCGGCGGTATGGCTACGCGGAAAAAATATAAGGGATGCTGAATAGTTTTTACTGAAAGGCGGTATATGCGAATTCGTATATGCCGCTTTTCCTATAGCTATGGGTTCTATGTGGCTTTAAATATTGGCTATGGTTGCGTATATACAATTGCGCTTTAGAAAGATCGATTTTTAAATTCAGCTGTAACGAATTTTTTAAAAAAGTTGGTTTTAAAATAAAAATGCTGCCGACAAGGGGGGAGAACGCTTGTTTACTTATATTCATCCGATCCAGGTAAAAAAGCGGCCGCTTTGGCCGTCTTACGCCAAAAAAGTACCGCTTTTTGACGGTTTTTACTATTACTCGTTGGATTTCCCTTGTGTGAACGGAAACTTCGACTGGCAGGGGCTGTGCGTGGATGGTCGGGTGTTGGTGCCAAAGGATTTGCCTTGTCCTAGTACGCTGAAAACCTTTGGCACGGACATTTGGCGGTGCGTTTTAACCGTGCGGTTGCTTTGCGACACCATAAAAAACGAGCGGTGCGACCTTGCCGTGACCGATCCCGACGGCAGGCTCCTTGCGTGCGTTAAAAAGCTTTGTCCGTACGCAAGAAGTGTTTCCGTGTTTACCAAAGCGCCACATTTATACGATGATATACGGCAGGAGATCCTAAGGGAAAGCGGCCAATATATTGCAGTGAATACCGCGGCAGGCTTAAATAACGGTTACAGTTTTTCCCCTTTTTCGCCGCCGGCGCCGGGCACGGAGGGGCTTTATCGGATTGATCTTTCCAATCTTCGGGAGAATGCGGTCTATATTCCGCCGAATTGGCTTTCCGTGATGCCAACGGGCGTGTCAAAGATTGCGTTCGGTGAAGTGCTTTATACCGCTTTGAAAATTGGCAGAATTTCCGATTATCTTGCGCCGGGCAGTACGCTGTTTTGATTAGACAAAGCAATCATTGTACCCTGATTGCTTTGTTTAGGCTGACGAGTTCGACGCTCGTCAGCCTAAGAGGGTCACGCGGTGTGTTTTGGCTGAGAGCAGCAAGGCGGTTTTGTGCTCGGATCGTACCGACTAAGGCGGCCGTTTAAAATGCCTTTTTCAAAAAAACCTCGCTTTTTTCCTCGCTTCGCCGCGCGCCGCGGCCGCCGTTAGGCGGCCGGGCCAAAACGGAACGTTTTGGCCGCGTCTTTCAAAAGGGGAAATGCCCCTTTTGAAAGACGCGGCGCGCGGCAAAGCGAGGGAAAAAGCGAGGGATTTTAAGAAAAAACAGGGGGGCGGGGCAGGCAATTTCCGATAATTTGATCGACAGAGATTTTTGAAAATTAAAACTCAAACTCGGGTTGATTTTTATTTAAAAGGATTGTATCATAAAGGCAAAGAAATAACGGAGGGGTGCCTTATGAACGAACACAAACTTTTCTGTCTGCGCCTGCCGAAGATTGGTCTGCGGCGTTCCCTTTGGGAAATGGCAGTATGGGTGCAATGCTTTTTGGAGATCCCTTTAAAGAAAAAATACAGCTCAGCGAGGAAAGCATTTGGAACGGTGACAAAATTAAAACCGACGGCACCGATTTTAAAGAAAAGACCCGAAAGCTGCGCGAAATGTATCTGCAAGGGGAAACCGTTTTTGACGATTGGGCGAAGGAAAACATCGCAAAAGGCATCTATCGCATAAAATCAAACGAATATGCAGGGGTACTGACGTGACCTTTTCCGATCAAACGCCCACGGAAAACTATCGGCGCGAGATAGATCTTATCAACGGTATTTTCAGCGCGTCCTATCAAAAGGGAACCTGTTCGGTTTTGGAAGAGGCGTTTTGTTCCATTGCGGCAAAGGCGCTCTGTATTCGGGTATCCTCAGCCGAGCGGATCGACTTTCAAATTGAATATCACCGCGAGAATATCCGATCGGTCACTTATGACGACGACATTTTGACAGCGAAATGCAATACGCAGGATGGCGGCCATTCCTTTGCGGTCGGCGTGAAAGCTGCGGGAAATTGCAAGGCAGCGTATCAAAACGGGAGAGTCCTTGTTTCGGACAGCACTTCTGCAATCATTTTCGTAAGCATTGCGACCGAGTTCAAATTTGCCGATTCTTATGAAACGGTATGCCGCGATATTCTTAAAAATTGCTGTTCGTGGAACGAAATGCTCGCACAGCACAAGGAGGATTTTTCCTCGCTTCCGGTTTGCTCTCGGATGGTTTTTCGTTTCATTGCTTAAAAAAGGACAATCGCGCTTTGTAGCTTTTTTGAACTTTAGAAAAAAACGTGCAAAAATTCCACTTGACTTTTAAACCCACAGTGCTATAATAAGTACAGAGATGAGAGATGCAAAGTACCTTGCGGCTTTGCATCTTTTTCTTGTTTTGTGGAATTTCCGCCGAAAAAAACGCAACGCTTTGCGGCATTCCCGGAATGCCTTGCAGCGCGGCGAATTTTAAGGAGTGTGCGCGATGAAATTCAAAGCAAAAAATAAAATCCTGATCGCAGGTCACAGAGGCAATCCATCGGTTTTCCCGGAAAATACGGCCGCGTCTTTTCAAAGCGCGGTTGCCTGCGGCGTTGACATGATCGAAACCGACATGCATCTGACAAAGGACAACGTGCTGATTATCATGCATGACGATGATGTCAGCCGCACGACCGACGGCACGGGTCTGATTCGGGAAAAGACCTATAGCGAGATCAAAAAGCTGAATGCAGGAACAAAGGAGCAGCCGGCACAGGTGCCAACGCTCAGGGAATTTCTTGAATACTGCGCCGAAATACCAAACCTGCTTTTAAACCTGGAATTTAAGGTGTATCTTGACGATGAAGGGCAGCAGCGCGTTCAGTATACAGTGAACGAAACGGTTAAAATGTGCAAGGAGCTTGGGCTGGAAGATCGGATTATGTTTAATAGCTTTGACGCTTTTGTGTTGGAATACGTCTATCGCACTTACGGTAAAAAAATATCTTTTGCACGGCTTTTATCCCTATTCCATTATGAAGAATGTAACGATCGACCCTTCGGTGTATCTTGATTACGCCTGCTATTGGGCAAGCGGCGAAGAAGCAAAAAAGCTGTGCCGGGAACTGAAAAAGCTTAATATAGAACCGTGTACCGGTTCCAATACAAAGGAAGCGGACTTTTTTGAAGCGCTGTCCTACGGTTGTACGCTTTTTACTGAAAACGACCCACAGTCGGCAATTGAATGGAGAAGCGGACTGTAATTTTAAAAAAGAAGCTTTGGGGCTTTGCCGAATTCTAAAAAATTTCAGATTTCAGCGATAAAGAGGAGTGCCACACGAAAAAAATGAACATTGTTTTTGATGCGCTGGAGCGCGCGCCCGTGATCGCCGCCACCGACCATGCCGGATGGCAAAAGGCGGTCTTGTCCGACGCGGAGGTGCTGTTTCATCTTGGTGCGAACATTATGAGCATTCAACACGACATTTTGCAGGCGAAGGAACAGAAAAAAATCGTTTTTGTACACGTGGATCTTGCCGATGGCCTCGGCCGCGACAAAACCGCGGTGGAATGGCTGAAATCCCTCGGCGTTACCGGCATTATTACCACAAGAACACAGCTGGTAAAGGCGGCGCATGAGTGCGGCATTCTGGCGGTTCAGCGGTTCTTCGTTTTAGACACCAAGGGCATGCATTCCATTGCCGAAACCATTGAAAACGCAAAACCCGATTTAATAGAGATCATGCCCGGTGTGATTCCTAAGGCTTTGCGGCTGTTTGCCGACCGCGAAACACCGGTGATCGCCGGCGGACTGATCGAAACAAAAAAAGAGGTCACGGCGGCGCTCGGCAGCGGCGCAATCGCGGTATCTACCGGAAAAAGTGCGCTTTGGAACGATCTGTAAAGCACGCAAAAAACGGTAAACGCACAAAATAATATAATATTTTGCGGAGTGTGAGAGAGCAAAAAAGGCAACGATATTAAAAATATCGTCGGTCTTTTTTCGCTCTTTTTTTCTTTTGTGCAAAGTTTTTTTGGAGGAAACGGCCGCAGAAAGCTTTGGGAGGAAGACCCTTTAAAATATTGTTTAAAATGCATGATTTTTTTTAATTGTAACGGAGGAATAAAAAATGTTCGATGTAGCGATCATCGGTGCCGGTGTTGTGGGCGCGCTGACAGCAAGGGAACTTACAAGATACAACCTCTCTTGCTGTTTGCTTGAAAAGGAAAATGATGTAGCCATGGGTGCAAGCAAGGCCAACAGCGGCATTATTCACGGCGGATTTGACCCCGAACCCGGAACCCTCAAAGCGCGCCTCAATAAAGAGGGCGTTCCGCTTTTATATAAGGCGGCAAAGGAGCTTCACGTGCCTTTCAAAAATAACGGTTCCATGGTTTTGGCGTTCGGTGAGGAAGAAAACAAGGTGATCGACGAGCTTTATGAGCGCGGCAAAAAGAACGGCATTGACGGCATGGACATTCTGTCGGGCGCCGAGGCACGTCGGCTGGAAAGCAATCTGTCCGACAAGGTGACAAAGGCGCTGCTTGTGACAAACGCCGGCATTATCTGTCCTTACGCGCTGACGATCGCCGCCGCAGGCAACGCCATGGACAACGGCGCAAAGCTTTTTACCAATTACGAGGTGGCGGCAATCCGTACGAGTGACGACGGATTTACGGTTTCTTCCGCCGATGGCCGGGAAATTACCGCGCGGTATCTTGTGAACTGTGCCGGCGGCTTTGCGGACAAAATTGCCGAAATGGCAGGGGACAAATTCTTTGAAATTATTCCGCGCGCCGGTGAATATATGCTGCTCGACAAAAGCGAGGGCGATACCGTGTCGCACACGATCTTTCAGGTGCCGACCAAAAACGGCAAGGGCGTTTTGGTAACGCCTACTGCCGACGGCAACCTTTTGCTGGGACCCACAGCCGAAAAGGTTGAAAGTGCCGAAAGCACCGAAACCACCGCCGCAGGGCTTGATACCGTTTTAAAGCTTTCAAAAAAGAGCGTACCGAGTGTGAATACACGCGCGGTGATTACCTCCTTTTCGGGGGTGCGCGCGTCGGAAAAAGGCGGCGATTTCATCATTGAGGCGTCCCAAAAGGTTCCGGGGCTCATTCACGCCGCGGCCATTGATTCGCCGGGACTTTCGTCCTCGGTGGCAATTGCAGAATATATTGTAGAGCTTTTAAGCCGGCAGGGCTTAGCGCTTTCAAAAAATCCCGATTTTAACGGTGAGCGCGCCGACACCCACGCGTTCAAAAAAATGAGCGACGCGCAAAAGGACGCCTATATAAAGGAACACCCCGCCTACGGCAGGATCATCTGTCGGTGCGAAAAGGTGAGCGAGGGCGAGATTCTGGACGCACTGCGGCGCAATCCGAAGGCTGTGGATATTGACGGCGTGAAACGCCGCACCCGTTCGGGTATGGGGCGGTGTCAGGGCGGATTTTGTATGCCGTATGTGATGAAGCTGATCAAAGAGGAAACCGGCAAGCCGATGACCGAGATCACCAAAAAAGGCGGCAAATCGGCCGCGGTGATCGACAGACTGTGAGGGATAAGAAATGATAGAACACGATATTGTAGTGATCGGCGGCGGCCCTGCCGGTATGGCGGCAGCAGTTGCGGCTTACGACAGCGGCGCTCACGATGTTTGCATTTTAGAGCGTGAGGAAACCCTGGGCGGTATTTTAAAGCAGTGCATTCACAACGGCTTTGGACTTCATAAATTGGGTCGTGAGCTCACCGGTCCGGAATACGCGGCGGTTTATGCCGAAAAGGTGGCCGAGCGCGGCATCAGGGTTTACACGGAAACCATGGTAACGAATCTTTCACCCGAAAGGGTTGTGACCGCGCAAAGCACAAAAGGAATTTTAAAAATAAAAGCGAAAGCGGTCGTTCTTTCCATGGGCTGCCGCGAACGCCCAAGAGGCGCGCTCAATACCGCCGGAACGCGTCCTGCCGGTGTTTACAGCGCCGGTACGGCGCAAAAGCTGATGAACTGCGAGGGCTATCTTGTGGGCAAACGGGTGGTGATCTTAGGCTCTGGAGATATTGGACTGATTATGGCGCGCAGAATGTCGCTGGAGGGTGCAAAGGTGGAAGCGGTGTGCGAGCTGATGCCGTATTCCGGTGGCTTAAAGCGGAATATTGTGCAGTGCCTGGAAGATTTCAATATTCCGCTGTATCTCTCCACCACGGTGGCAGAAATCCACGGTAAGGATCGCGTGGAAGGCGTCACGGTGGCAAAGGTGGACGAAAACCGGAATATTTTGGAAAGCACCAAGCGGTATATTCCTTGTGACACCCTGCTTTTATCGGTGGGGCTGATTCCCGAAAACGAGCTGACGAAAAGCGCCGGAATAACCATGGACCGGGTGACCGGCGGCGCTTTGGTGGACGAAAACCGCGAAACCGAAACGGCAGGGATTTTTGCCTGCGGCAATGTTTTGCAGGTGCACGATCTTGTGGACTATGTTTCCGATGAAGCGGAGATCGCCGGCCGCGGTGCTGCGAATTTTGTGCTTCGCGGCAAGCGCTGCGGCCAAACGATAAAAACAAAAGCCGGCAGCGGCGTTCGTTATGTTCTGCCGCAGCGGGTGAATGCCGACGAAGAAGAGGAGGTCGCGCTGTTTTTGCGCGTGACACAACCGTTTTCCAAGGTGAAATACACGGTAAGTTCGGGTGATCGGGTGCTGATGACAGCCATGCGCTTAAAAGCAGCACCGGGCGAAATGGAAAAGCTGATCTTAAAGCCCGAAAAATTCAAATCGGCAGCGTCCGAAATTACCGTCAGCCTGGAGGTGATGCAATGACAAAAGAGATGACCTGTATTATTTGTCCACGCGGCTGTGCGCTGAAAGTGGAAGTTGACGGCGGAAAGATTACCGTTACGGGCAACAGCTGTAAAAAGGGTTTCCAGTATGCCTTAGAGGAGTGCACCAACCCGACAAGGACGGTTACCTCGTCGGTGCGCGTGGAAAATCGGGAAGACACCATGGTGAGTGTAAAAACCGCAAAACCGATTCCAAAAGAGAAAATTTTTGAGGTAATGCAGAAAATCAGGGAAAAAAGTGTTTGCGCACCTGTTCGTATTGGTGACGTCATCATAAAAGATGTTTTCGGGACAGACATTATTGCAACGAAAAATATTATATAAAGGCAGGCGGGCTGATAGGGCCGAAAAGGAAAGTGTGCGCGAAAACCCGACCGCAGAAAAACCGGAAGTCCCCCCTGCGCGCCGCCGCCTTCGGCGGGGAAATGCCCCCCCAAAAACGCCGAAGGCGTTTTTGGGGGGCATTTTTGCGGCGTTTCCCCTTTTGGGGAAACGCCGCACGGCGCGCAGGGGGGGACTTCCGGTTTTTCTGCGGTCGGGTTCAGCGCTTTCTGCCCCAGCCCAGGCAAATACCGAACCCGCACGCTCGCCCTACAAAAACGGCGCGTACAGGATCGATTCCACCCAAAAAGGGTGCCAGCTTTTTGCATCCTTTTATTGAAAAGAATTTCCTGCAAACCGTTCCGACTTTTTCAGGGAAGCTCGGAAATCACGCCGGTCAATTCCGTTTCGCGGCATAAAATATTGGCCGAGTGCTTGCCGAATTTTCCGCTGTCGCACAAAAAGTATTTCTTTTCGGCATTCAAAAGCACCGCGCGCCGAATGTGCGTTTCCTCCGCGCTGTAATCCGAGATCACGCCGTTTGAAAATCCGCTGGAGGAAAACAAAAAGTAATCGTAGTAGATTTTTTGCGCCATGCTTACAGCGTATTCTCCGGTAAAAACCTTTGAGGTGCGGTTATACAAGCCGCCGAGGCAATATATATGTTTCAAACCGAAACCGGCCAAAATATCGCAAAGGCCGGCACTGTAGGTGTATACCGTGATGTGCTTTTTGTCTGCAAGGTAGGGCGCCATGTGCTGACAGGTGGAGGACGCGTCGATAAAAATAACGGCATTGTCTTCTAACAGCGCCACCGCTTTTTTTGCAATTGTGTCCTTTTGCCTGTGATTTTTTTGCAGCCTCAGCTCGATTGGCTTATTGATATTGTC
>CADAVL010000052.1 GCA_902791335.1 Oscillospiraceae bacterium | reverse complement strand
GGGCGCACCGCGTCGATGCTCTGGCGGTAGCGCGTGTAGTCGTCGTACATCACGTCGATGTAGAACATATACTCCCACTCCCTTCCGATGATAGGCAGCGACTGAATCTTCGTCAGGTTGATTTTGTAGAACGAGAAGATGCTCAGCACCTGCGAGAGCGAACCTTCGCTATGCGGCAAACTAAACACGATGCTCGACTTGTTCGACTGGCTCGGCTTGCACAGTTCCTCCGCCAGCCACGGGTCGGCCAGTACCAGAAAGCGGGTGAAATTGTGCTTGTTCGTCTCGATGCCCTCCTCCAGAATCTTCATCCCGTAGAGTGGGGCGGCAAACTTCGAGCAGATAGCCGCATGCCCCCTCAGTCCGTTCTCGCTGATGTTCTTGGCAGAACCCGCCGTGTCATCCGTCTCCACAATCTTCAGCCCAGCGTGTTTCTTCAGGAAGTCGCGGCACTGCATCAGTGCCACAGGGTGCGAGTTCACCTCCGTGATGTCCTCCCAATCATCCTCGGGCAGACACATGATGCTGTGCGAGATGCGCAATTTATGCTCGCCCACAATCTGCATGCCGCTTTCGCGCATCAGTTCATAGTTGTGGAGCAGCGACCCCGCAATCGTGTTCTCAATCGCCACCATGCCAATCACACTCGAGTCCTGCTTCATCTCGTCAAACACCTGCTCGAACGTGTCGCAGCAAATCAACTCGATGTCCTCATTCTCGAAGTAGCAGTGGCTCGCCACATCGTGGTAACTGCCAATCTCTCCCTGTATCGCAATTCTTCTCATATATATTATATATAATGTAAAAGCCCCACTCATCAGAGCGGGGCTATATTGTTATTCTCTATGTATCTGTCGCATGATTGATTCAACACATAACTACCCGCTCTTACTCGTTGCCAAAGTAAAAGTAAAAATAGTAATATGCGTTAAACAATGACTTCATGTCTTTTTTCTTAAATCGCTTGCTCATTTGCCGCACCTCATTTTGCTTTCCAAAACGCCTTAAAAACGGTGGAAAGTTTTTGTGGTAGGTAGATTATAGCAGGTCTGTGCGGTTTGTCAACAAATTGATAAAAGTTTAACAAAGTTTTTTGAAATAAGTAAAATTTTGCGAATGAAACCGTCTTTAAAAAGCGGTTTTGCGCGAATTTCTGTGTAGTTTTTTCAGTGCGCGCACCGGTCGGGGGTGTTTTTTGGCAGCTACCCATTACGAGTGCTTTTTTCATTGCGCCGGATCGCAGAAACTTCTCGCCGCGCACCGTGCCGCCCCGAAAGGGGCGGCAACGGCTTAAAAAAATTCCGCGTTTTTTTTGGGGGGTGTCATCGGCGCGTGAATTTTTGCAGCTTTTCCTGAAAAGCCGCCGGACGTGCGAAAAATTTTTTAAAGCCGTTTCGCCGCCAAAAGGCTTTGGCCTTTTCGCGGCGGCGGTGCGCGGCGAACCCTCACTTTTTATCCCGGCGCGCGTGTTACTTTTTTAAAACACCGACAACACCGAATAAAGCCGATCGGGCTTTCGCCGTTTTCTTTTGGCTGCCGTTCGTCGGGCGTCGAACGGCCAATATCAGGCGCAGAGCCGCTGTATTCGTCGTTGCGTATCGGGCGTTGGGTGCGGGTTTCCCCCGAATTACTGTTTTTTCAGTGTATAACTACCGGATTTTAACGGCCGCTCGGTTTGGCCGCTTTCGAACAAATACCCCTTTGGCGCTTTTATTGTGCCGTGCGCGCCGTCGTAAGCGGAGATTTCCAAGGTAACACCGCCGTTTTCGCGGTGCCAGTGAACACTTACGTCGCCGCCTTTTGCGCGGTAGCTCACCTTTGCAAAATCCAAGGAAGATACAAACTGCGGCGCCACCGAAAATTCGTTGAGGTCAGTAAGGTTCGGGTTCGGGTCAAGACCGCCTAAAACCTTAATAAACCAGTGGCTGATGTCGCCGAAAAAGTGATGATTGAGGGAATAGTAGATCACGGTCTTTTCGGTGTGGAAGCACTCCCACAGCGTGGAGGAGCCGGCTTTTACGAAGCTGCCGTAGCACAGCGGATTCTCCGAGGTGATCAGTTTAAAAGCAAGCTCGGTTTCGCCGGCGGCCGTGAGCGCGTGAAAAACGTGGCGCAGTCCGATCATGCCGCAGTTTGTCACGTCGCCGTCGCGGTGAATAAATTCAACAAGCCGTTTTTGGCCGATTGTTACCTCGTCCGGTTCATAAAGCCCCAAATTGAGCGCGAACGCCTGCGACGTAATACAATCGCCCGCGAAAGCCAAAGTTTCTTTGTTGAGCAAATGCGTTCGCATACTGTTTCTGAGCGTTTTTGCCAAAGCGGCGGCAAAGTCGCTTTGCAAGGTAAGGCCGGCTTCTTTGAACAAAAACGCCGCTTTCTGCGCCATGTCCAAAACCATGCCGGTGTCGGTCATCTCCAAAGGCGTGGGGATTTTGCCCACGAACGGCTCTGCCGGGTGACACCAGTCGCCGAGGCCGTAGGCGATCAGGCCGCGATCGTCCATTTTTTCGGTGATGTAGCTTAAATAGCGGAAGATCATCTCGGCGTTTTCCAGAATAATATCCTTGTTGCCCTCGTGCTTGTAAATGTAATAAGGCACATTCACGCAAACGCTGTCCCACGCAGGGCCGGTTGCGCCCTCAAAGCCCCAGCCGCCGGTAGGGACAATGCCCGGCAGCGCACCGTTTTCAGCCTGCGCCGCGCGAACATTGAAAAGCCATTCACGCAGGCTTTTTTCGGCCGTGAGATTTAAAAGAATGTGCGCCGCCGACACCGAGGCGTCGCCCGTCCAGCCGTTTTTTTCGCGGTGGGGGCAGTCGGTGGGGTAATACATAAAATTGCCGAGATCGGAGCGCCGCGTCATGCTTTGCAGGCGGTTGATCGTTTCGTTGGAACAGCTGAAATCTGCACGCGCTTTCAAGTCGCCGTTCATGACGAGCGCCGTTAAGGTGTCATCGTTCACCTGTTCGGGCAAAAGCCCCTCCAGAAAGGCGTACTGAAAACCGTCAAATTTGAAGGTCGGCAAAAACTCCTCCTCGCCTTCGCCTTTTAAAACGTAGACGTCGGTTTGGGAATATTCGGGGTAGTACTTTCGCTGGTCGTCGTTGTAGTTATAGGTGGTGGAATATTCGTTGAACTCGCCGTCGGTCAGCTGTTCGCCGTGACGAATGGTGATTATCTGCCCTTTTCTGCCCTTGATCTTTAAGCGCGTTACACCGGCGATATTTACGCCGAAATCAAAAACGTATACATTTTTTCTAAAGGTTTCGGGCATTTTTTCCGAGGACGGCCGAACGCCGTTTCGGCAAAAGTGACTTTCTTTGAAAAATTTCACCGAAACCGGTCTTAATTCGTCGGTCACCACAACGGGGTCGGCTTCGCAAAGGCGCGGCTTGCCGGCCGGGGTGTCGCCGCGCTCGGCGTTTTGCCAGGAGCTGTCGTCAAAATCCGGCAAATTCCAGCCGTCAATTTCCAAGTTCGCGTTGTAGCGGCAGCCCATGTGAATATCGTTAAAGGTGATCGGCGACGGGTGGGTCTTAAAGCTTTCGTCGGCCTCAAAGCAAACGGCGTTTTCGCCCTCGCCTGCTTCAAAGCAGAGCGCGAGCTCGACCGGACCGCGGCACTGCGCCTTGTTAAAAAGCCACACAAAGCCGCCGAATTCGTTGCGAAAGCCGTTGCCGAGCAGCACGCCGATCGTGTTTTTGCCGGGGATGAGATATTCGGCCACCTTGTAGTTATCGTAATAAAGCAGGTCGTGCGGATTATTGATGTAAGGCGCAAGCGGACCTTTTGTAATATTTTTGCCGTTGATATAAAGCTCGTAAAAGCCTAAGCCGCAAATGGTGATCTCGGCGTTTTGCGGCACGCTTTGAAGCGTAAAGCTTTTGCGGAAATAAGGGGCCGGTTCGTGGTGTTCAAAATTGCACATACGCGCGTTTGCGCGGATAAATTTTTTGGAAAATTTCATAAAATTTTTCGCTCCTGTGAATGAAAGAATGGTGTTAAAAGGGACAGGCAACAAATGCAATGGGGGTATCGCGCTTTTTGAAAAAATCCGGGGTTTTGCAGCCGTTTTTTTGAGATCCACCCGATCGGCGGCCGGGGAATCTTTCGGTATCGCGCCGCCGACCGAAGCCCCAAAGGGCTTCGGTCGGGCGCCCTGTGCAGCACACCGCGCATATTCGCGCGGTGTGCTGCGGATAACGGTCGCCTTTTCGGCGACGCGGCGGCGCGAAATGAGCGAGCGCAAAACCGCGACAGAACGGGAACCCCACAAAACGGGCAACGGTGCGAAGCCGTGGCCGGTCTTTTGCAAAGGCACTCGCTGAAACTGGGATTAAAAAAAGGTGCTCGCCCTCAAAAAAACACTCGCCGCCCCAAAAGGCACTCGCCCTCCAAAAAACGCTAGCCGCCAAAAAATGGCCGCTTTAAACATTCTGATTGCCGGTTTTAAAAAGGGGCATTTTTAAAAACCGTTTTAAAAAATCCGCCCGTTTGAGGATTGCCGATTGCTCAGCGCCCCGTCAGGGCGGATTGTTATGTAGTTTTCGACTTTCGCCAATCGGGAGGAGCGTTTTTTCGCGTACACCGTCGGAGGGTGCATTTTTTGCCGCGCCGATTGCGGGTACCTTTTTTATTGCACCGATTGCGAGCGTTTTTATTGCGCCGGGCGCAGTCGCTTTTCGCCGCGCACCGCGCCGCCCCGAAAGGGGCGGCAACGGCTTTTTAAAAAATTCCCGCGGTTTTCGGGGCGACATCGCCGTGCGTGAATTTTTGCAGATTTTTTGAAAAGCCGCCGCCGTGGGGAAGAATTTTTTTAAAGCCGTTTCGCCGCCAAAAGGCCAAGGCCTTTTGGCGGCGGCGGTGCGCGGCGTACCCCCGCTTTTAAACCCGGCGCAGGTTTTTCTTTTTGCATCACGCTTTTAAACCCGGCGCGGTTTTTCTTTTTTAAACCGGAAAAGCCGGGAAATTTCTTTAGGCCTTCTTTTGCGCGCTGCCGTATTGGTCGTTGGCCGCCGCGCATGGGGCATTGCCTTGAATTATTGCTTTTTCAGCGTGTAGCGGCCGGATTTCAGCGGCAGTTCGGTTTGGCCGTTTTCAAACAAATACCCTGCCGGCGCTTTCATCGTGCCGTGCGCGGCGGAATAGGCAGAAATCTCCAAGGTAACGCCGCCGTTTTCGCGGTGCCAGTGGACACTTACATCTCCGCCTTTTGCGCGGTAGCTCGCCTTTGCAAAGTCTAAAGATGCCACAAACTGCGGTGCCACCAAAAATTCATTGAGGTCATTAAGGTTCGGGTTCGGATCAAGACCTGCTAAAACCTTAATAAACCAGTGGCTGACATCGCCGAAGAAGTGGTGGTTGAGCGAATACGCGTGGGTGGAATATTTGGTGTGGAAGGACTCCCACATCGTGGTGGAGCCGCTCTTTGCCCAGTTGCCGTAGCAGGAGGGTTCCTCCGAGGTAAGCAGCTTGAAAGCAAGCTCGGTTTCTCCGGCGGCCGTGAGCGCATGAAAAATGTGGCGCACGCCGATCATGCCGCAGTCGGTCACGTCGCCGTCGCGGTGAATGAAATCAACGAGCAGCTTTCGGCCGGTGGCAACCTCGTCCGGTTCATAAAGCCCCAAATTAAGCGCAAATGCCTGAGAAGTCTGGCAATCGCCCGCAAAGGCTAAGGTTTCCTTGTTGAGCAGGTGGGTCCGCATATTGTTTCTCAGGGTCTTTGCCAAAGCGGCGGCAAAGTCGCTTTGTAAGGTAAGCCCTGCTTCTTTGAAAAGGAAGGTTGCTTTTTGCGCCATATCCAGAACCATGCCGGTGTCGGTGAATTCCAGCGGAGAAGGAATACCGCCGAGGAATTTTTCACGCGGGTGGCACCAGTCGCCGAGACCGATGGCAATTAATCCGCGGTCGTCCATTCGGGTGGTGGCGTAGTGAAAATATCGCATCATCATTTCGGCATTTTCCAAAATAATGTCTTTTTTGCCTTCGTGTTTATAAATGTAATAAGGCAGATTCACGCTCACGCTGTCCCACGCCGGGCCGTTGCCCCAGTCGAAGCCCCAGCCGCCGGTGGGTACAATGCCGGGCAGCGCGCCGTTTTCGGCCTGCGCCGCACGAATGTTAAAAAGCCATTCGCGAAGGCTCTTTTCGGCCGTGAGATTCAAAAGCATGTGTGCTGCCGACATGGAAGCGTCGCCCGTCCAGCCGTTCTTTTCGCGGTGGGGGCAGTCGGTCGGGAAATAAACAAAGTTGCCAAGGTCGGAACGGCGCACCATGCTTTGCAGACGGTTGACCGTTTCGTTGGAGCAGGAGAAACTTGCGCGCTCCTTTAAATCGGAATTCATCACAAGCGCCGTTAAGGTGTCGTCGCTCACCTGTTCGGGCAGAAGTCCCTCCACAAAGGCGTACTGGAAGCCGTCGTACTTGAAGATCGGCAAAAATTCCTCCTCGCCCTCACCCTTTAAGGTGTAGACGTCGGTCTGAGAATATTTGGGATAGTAGTTCTTTTGCTCGTCGTTATAGTAGAAAATGGTGGAAAACTCGTTGAATTCGCCCTCGTTCATCTGCTCGCCGTGACGAATGATGATCTGCTGGCCCTTTTTGCCCTTGATCTTTAAGCGTGTGACGCCGGCAATATTCACGCCGAAATCAAAAACGTAAACGTCGTGACGCAAAGTGGATTCGATCTTTTCGGACTCGTCGTAAGCGCCGGTGCGGCAATAATGGCTTTCGTCAAAATGTTTAATGGAAACCGGTTTTAATTCATCGGTCACCACAATGGGGTCGGCGTCGCAAAGGCGCGGCTTGCCGGCCGGGGTGTCGCCGTATTCGGCGTTTTGCCAGGAGCTATCGTCAAAATCCGGCAGATTCCAGCCGTCAATTTCCAAATTTGCGTCGTAGCGGCAGCCCATGTGAATGTCGTCAAAGGTGATGGGCGACGGATGGGTCTTAAAGCTTTCGTCGGCCTCAAAGCAAACGGCGTTTTCGCCCTCGCCTGCTTCAAAGCAGAGCGCAAGCTCTACCGGGCCGCGGCACTGCGCCTCGTTAAAGAACCAGACAAAGCCGCCGAAGCTGTTGCGAAAACCGTTGCCGAGCAGCACGCCGATCGTGTTTTTGCCGAGGTTCAGATATTCGGCAACCTTGTAGTTGTCGTAATAAAGCAGATCGTGCGGATTATTAATGTAAGGCGCCATGGGGCCTTTGGTAATATTTCGGCCGTTGATGTAAAGTTCGTAAAAGCCCAGACCGCAAATGGTGATCTCGGCGTTTTGCGGAACGCTTTGAAGTGTGAAGCTCTTGCGGAAATAGGGTGCCGGTACGTGGTGTTCAAAATCGCACACTTGTCCGTTTGCACGGATAAATTTTGTAGAAAATTTCAATGAAGTTTCCTCCTTTAAATTCCAAACCGGTTGTTGGCACAACTTTTAGTACATTGTTGCAATTTCTAAAATAAAAGTCAATGGATTTTTTTTGAATAAATGCCCCTTTGTTTTTGACCGATTTTTGGTTTCCCCTTAAAACGCACCGAAACACGCAAAAATACGGCCTGATGGAAGGGCATTTTTAGAAAATTTCGGCAAAAAATTGACCGTGTACCCACCGTTCTTTTATTTATTCTAACATAAATATAAGCCCCACTGCAATTAAAATTACAAACCGGCGCATAAAAAATACAAACCATGAAAAGACCTTTTTTCGTCTGATCACGGTTTGTATTCGGCTTAGGCTGACGCGAGTCAAACCCGTCACGCCTGACAGAATGTTGCAATTGCCTTTTTGCACGTCAAAAAAGGCAAAAGGGAAAATTATTAATATTCGGTTTCCGATCCTGCAAAGCGATCGGCAAGGAAGCTTAATCCCACGCCGCAGACGGCGAAAACGATCCACGTGATCACGGTGAAATCCCAGCCGATGTTTGAAATGGTAAAGGTGAAAACAAGGTTTGCAATGGCGGAAGCCAGATAGCAGGCAGCGTCTAAAAATCCCGAAATGCCGGAAACGTGACCGCCGGCTTTAAAGCGCAGGCAATAGGCGCTGAAGATGAGATTGTTGGCCGAGGACATGGCGGCGCCGCCCAACAGCATGCCGAACACGGTAAGGTAGGGGCCGGTGTCGGAGAAAATACTCAAAAGAAAGGCCGCCACGGTGATGCTGAAAAGCAAAAACAAAGTGAAAATATCGTTTTTTACTTTTCTAAACAGCGCAAGCCCTAAAAGCACGCCCAAAATGCTGACGATGGGAATAATGGTGGAGACGGCGGTGGCGATGCCGTTGCCAAGCCCTAATCGTACGGAAAAATAGGTCGGAATCCAATAAAACACGCCGTGCTTGATAATGCCGTTCAGCATGGTCACGGCAATCATAAGACTGAAATATTTGTGCCGGAATTCCTGCGCCAGCGCCGAAAGTCCGAGCTTTTGAAGAAAGCTTTCGTGCACTTGATCTTCGGCAGGCGGCTTTTCGGCGGTCTTTCCCAAAACGTGTGAAACAAAAAGATAGATCACCACCGCCGCAACAGCGGTGCAAAGGCCGCCCGAAAACAGATAGACGCGCCACAAACCGGCTCTTGCAGCAAAGACTGCTAAAAGATAGGCCAGAAACTGCCCCGAAGTGGAGGCAAGCGCCATGGCGGTTAGATAGGTGGCGGCGTGGGATTCGTCGCTGGTTTCTACAATAATGCGCGAGATCGGCCCCCACAGCATCGAAAGTGAAAAACCGATGACGGCCCACAAAAGATTGCCGAGCAGCTTTGCGGCCGGCAGGCAAAAAAGCATAGCGCAGGCGCCTGAAATAAAAAGGCCTAAAAACAGCATGATTTGCGGACGGCGAAGACGGTCGCCCAGAATGCCGTTGATAAACTGGCCGCAGGCGTAAAAAATCAGCATATAAGAGCCGAAACGACCGAGCTGACTTTCGGTAAAGTCGCCGCTTTTTAAGATCGTCGGCATCAGCGCGCTTAAAATATTGCGAAGATTGCAGCAAAAAATATAGGAAATGCCGCAATTCATGGCAACAAGCAGGCCGCGCAGAGTACCGCGGCTTTTTGCACTTTGCGGTTTTAAGGATCGTGTTTTCAAAGTCTTTTCAAGCACCCTTTCGTTTTTTGTCAGCCGCTATTATAGCACAGACAGGCGTTTTTTCAATAGATGAACCAAATCTTGAATATTGTTCAAAAATGTTGTACAATGAAAGCGGTGTTATTCAAAATTAATGAACATCGGGTGATATTATGAACGACCGTCAGATGAAGATGCTTCAATATTTAAGAAAAAAGAAAGCGGCTTCCATGGAGGAGCTTTGCCGGATTCTCAATGTCAGCCGCTCCACGGCGCGGCGCGACGCACTGGAGCTTCAGGAGCTGGGCGCGGTAAAGACCGGCGGCGGGAGGGTCAGCGCGGTGGAATCCAACGCAATCATGCGGCACTATAAGATCCGCGAGAATGAATACGTTGCCGAAAAAGAGCGGATCGCTGAGAATGCGGCCGATTTTTTAAAGGACGGAATCACGCTGTTTATGGACGGCGGCACCACCACCTTTAAGCTTTGCAGGATTATTAAAAATTATCGGGATATTACCGTGATCACCAACGGCATTTATGTGGCCGCCGCACTGGCGGAGGTGCCGACGGTCTCGCTGTTTTTGGCCGGCGGCTACGGCCGACAGGGACTGGGCACCGTTCACGGCGAGCCGACGGTGGAATTTTTGCGGCAGTTTAAAGCGGATGTCTGCTTTATTTCGGCCGGTGGGGTGGATATTGACGGCATTTACGACGCGAGCCTTCAATCGGCGTGGGCTTCCAGACAAATGCTGCAAAATGCGGCGGTTCGCGTGCTGTTGTGTGATCACTCCAAATTCCGCCACAATTTAAAATTCCGGCTGTGCGATTTTTCGCAGATTGATTATATTATCACCGACCGCGAACCGCCCAAAGAGGTCTTGAAAGCGGCCGCGGTGCAGAAAACGGAATTTATTATTGGATAGACAAACGGCGTGATTATCGGCTTTGCTGGCCTCCGCTAAGATAGTATTAAGGAGGCCTTTTACCGTCAGCCTAAAGCAACCCTCTGTCGCAGTGGGCGGTTTGCTTTTTTGTTTTACACCCCCAAAAATGCTACGAATTTATAAACGAAAAAACTTTGACCAGCAAAGAAATATCGGCCGTATTTTGGAAAACATCCAAAATACGGCCGACTTTTTCGGTTTTGATTTTTTGGGATTCGGCACGCTTTGCTGCGGTTTCTTTTTCGCAGTGCTTTTTGGTGCTTTTCTTTTTGTCGCGGTGTTTTTTTGCCGCGGATTTTCGATCGTATTTTTGCAGTTGTTTAAAGCCTCTGTAAAGAATTACGGAATGGGAACGACCTCAACCTCCGGCTCGACATAGTCGGATTTTTTGTGTTCCTCCGGCGGCTTTTCCACTGGACGGTCCAGCTTGTTCATCACAAGACCTGTGGTGAGCTTCGGGTAGAAATAGGTGGATTTCTGCGGCATTTTTTCGCCGGCCAAGGCAACCTCGCTGATCTCCTCCACACGGGTGGGATTTAAAATAAAGCAACAGTTGGCTTTGCCGTCCTCCACCGTTTTTACCGCCTCGTCGGCGTTTCGCGTGTAGCTGAGGTTTACGCCGTTCGCCATATTTTCCTCGTCAATGCCCATAAGCTTTTCCAGCACTAATTTATGAAGGATACTCACGTCAAGGTGCCGCAACGCGGCCGAAGCGTCGGGCAGAAATTCTTTCATGCAGGCGGCATCTTTCAGCTTCATCATATAATATTTTTTGCCGTCAAAAAGGCAGAAACTCTTTTCCGAGCGGCTGTAAAGCTGTTTGAGCTTTGCCGTGGCCGTTTCCAACGATTTTGTAGTGCCCACGTCGAAATATTCCTGGCAGGCCTTGATAATTTTGGCGGTGCTGTAGCCTTTCAGATCGTGAATGATGCGGTGAGTTGGGAAAACCACCAGACCGGGAGCCTGCATATTGACAAGCATCATCATAATATAATCCGCTTCGTTTTCGCCCTCGGCCGAGATCACGCCTTCTTCTCTTAAATGGTTGCGGTAACGCAGCGCGGTTTCGTAGCGGTGGTGACCGTCGGCGATATAAAGCTTTTTACCGGCCATATTTGCCGAGATTCTGTCCACCTCAGTGCAGCGCGGCACGATCCAAAGACTATGGGTCACGCCGTCGTCATCGGTGAAGCTTTGGTCGGCCGGACGGTTGGAAAGCCTTGAAACAGATTTATCAATTTTGCCGTAGGGGTCGTGATACAGCGAATAGACCTGGCTGAAATTGCAGGCGGTGGCCTCCATCAGCTGAAAACGGTCCTCTTTGGCTTTTGAGAGCGTTTGCTCGTGCGGCAGAATAATACCGCGGTCAAAATCATAAAGATAGACCTTGCCGATGAAGCCTTTAAAGCTGTATTCCTGGTCGTTCACCGTGAACCGTTCTTCATAAATATAAAAGCAGGGCTGTTCGTCTATTGCAAGCACGCCTTCCTCCATCCATTTGTCAAGGCAGGCTTTGGCTTTTTTATAAGGATCGCCCTTTTCGCGCGGCAGTTCCAAACGTACAATATTGTTGGCGTTTTTCTTCAAAAGCGCCTTGCGCTCCTCTTCGCTGATAACATCGTAAGGCGGACAGCAGAGATCCTCGATCTTTCCGGCCTTTTTTGTAAATCTCATTCCGTTGAACGGACGAACGATTGCCATAGTAAAACATCCTTTCCGAAGGCTTTTAAAACTGGGTTAATCTTCAATCAGTCCTGCGTCGCGCAGGATCTCCAAAAAGCTTTCAACGTCGGCTTTTGCGGTGTCGTGATCCACTTCGTATTCGTCTAAAAGTGCCTGGATCAGATCTTCCTCGGTCACGTCGTTTAAAAGGCATTTCCACAAAGTCAGTCCGGTTTCGTTTAACCGGATCATGCCGTGAAATTCCGTACCTGTTTCATTCTCCGCAACGGCCACAATATCGTTTTCAAACAGATGTACGGCAAAGGATCCTTTTCGTTTCATTGGCTTTCTCCTTATTCTTTTTTGTTTTTTTCCATACCAAGATGAGGAATCGACCGAAGTTCGTTTGTGCCAAAATTTAAAATATAAAAAGCATGCTGCTTCGGAGCACAACTCATTCAAAAATATCATAACATAAGAACGCTTAAAAATCAACCGATCAAAAACGCAAAAATTACCGCCGACAAATTTTCCGTAGCCCCTTTGTCGGCGGCAGTGTTTTGTATATACAGCTTTAACGTTTTGTCTTACAGCTCCAGTTTTAAGTCGTCGTCTTTAATAAGGTTCATCTTTCGCATGATCTCGCAAAACAGAACCGAAAGCACGGCCGGTAATACAAAACAGATGAGGACGAGACCCACCCACATGAACGGGGTGGACGGCATACTGCTGACAATGCCGATGGGGCCGACCAGACCGCAGGTGCCCATACCGGCGTCAACGGCCAGCTTCTGGCTGATCTCAAGCTTGAAAATACAGGTAGTGAGCGGCCCTGTAATGGCGGCGGCAAGGGTGGGCGGCAGCCAGATCCAGGGGTTTTTCACAATGTTGCCCACTTGCAGCATGGAGGTGCCGAGGCCCTGCGCCACAAGACCTGCAACGCGGTTTTCGCGGTAGCTCATAAAAGCAAAGCCGATCATTTGCGCGCAGCAGCCGGCAGTAGCCGCACCGGCGGCAATTCCGCCGAGACCGATCATGGCGCACAGCGCGGCGGAGCTGATGGGCAGCGTCAGCACAATACCCACCACGACCGACACAATAATGCCCATTAAGAACGGCTGACACTCGGTTGCCCACATAATAAACGAGCCAATGTAGGTCATAAGTGCGGAAACCAGCGGGCCGGTCAGCATAGCGATTACGCCGCCGAGGACAATGGTGACGGTGGGCGTGACGATAATATCAATGTGGGTTTCCCTGGAAACTACCTTGCCAAGCTCAATGGCAAGCAACGCGGCAATGTAAGCGCAGGCAGGGCCGCCCAGGTCGTTGCCGATGGCGCCCACGGCCAGCGCGCTGTAAAACACCAGCGGCGGCGCTTTTAAAGGGCGCGCCATGCCGGCGGCAATGGCGGCACCCACGACAAAGCTTTTGGCGCCGAGATATCCGGAAATTTTTGCAAGCCAATCCCAGCCGGTAAGCGAGGCCACCGTGCCGAAAATGGTGCCGATCAGAAGTGACGCAAACAGACCGAGCGCCATGCCGCTCATAGCGTCCACAAAATAGAGCTTTGCAGAAATATTGATGTCCTTGCGCTTTAGGAATGCTTTGATTTTTTCCATGATACTACCCCTCAAATAACGCATATTTGTTTTTTGATAATTATATCATTAATAAAAGCCTTTTAATAGTGGAATATTGCATAAACATTGATACATTTTTTAAAACTTATTAAACCTTTTGTGCAAACCGGAACGGGGATCGGCGCTCGTCGGCCTAACCATAGCATAGTTTTCTTTGCGGCGGCATAAAATACGGGGGATCGAATTTTGAAGCTTCAAAGTTTTTGCGGCAAGCACAAGGCTTTGAAACCGTCAAACGGTGGGGGTATTTTAAAAGATGAATTTTAACTATTACCGGTCTTTGACCGAAGAGTGTGCGCGGATCAAAACACTATGTCAAGGGTGCCTGGAGCACGACCCTGCGCGCAGTGCCGAGCTGCGCTTGCAGTCTGTGCGCTGGCGCGAAATGATGTGCTTAAAGCTTTATAACGATCCGGTGCCGCCGATCGGGCGGCGCGATCTTTTCGCACTGACGCAAAATCTCGGCTATGTGTCCTATGAGGTGTCGCGGCTTTGTTTGCCGGAGGGCGGCTTAAAAAATTTGCAAAGCGCCGTTTTTTCGGGACTGCAAAAGCTTCTTGCGGTGCTGACGGAGGAAACCGCACTTTTTGAAACGGGGCGGTGCTGTGCCGAACGAATTCGTCGGGAGGCTTTGGGACTGTTTTCCAAGCTTCAGAACCCCGCAGACCAGCAAGCAGACGCCCCGATCATGGAAAGCGTGGAGGCGGT
>CADAVL010000051.1 GCA_902791335.1 Oscillospiraceae bacterium | reverse complement strand
CAAGGCGTTAAAAGAGGCGGAAAACTTAAAAGACATGGAAATTTCCCTGCACGCCTCCTCTTTGGAATATCCGCTGCGGCTGATCAACGAGGTGGAAACCGAGCTTTACGAAAAGGAGCTGATCTAAAAGCCGATGCGCGACGATCTTCAAAAAAGCGCGGCCGGTTTGCAAAAGAGTTTTGATTCTTTGCAAAAAGGCGCGGGCGATTTGCAAAGAAGCTCTGTCGGTCTGCAAAAGGACACTGCCGATTTGCAGGACGGCTTTATTCGCTACACCTCGCTGAACAATTACTTAAAGGCCACATTTCATGAAAAGGTTTACAAGCTTTCACTCAGCTGCGCGGTCACCTGCCCCAATCGCGACGGCACGGTGGGCTTTGGCGGCTGTATTTTCTGTGCCGGCGGCTCTTCCGCCTTTTCGGGCGATCCGCGCCGGTCGATCAAAGAACAGCTGAAAGCGCAAAAGCGGCTGGTATCCAAAAAATCAGGGCAGAAATTTATTGCCTATTTCGGCTCGTACACCGCCACCTACGGCGACTGCGAAAAGCTGCGCGCCGCTTTCTTGACCGCCGCTGAGGACGAACAGGTGGTGGCGCTTTCGGTGGCAACAAGACCTGATTGCCTGCCGCCGAAGATTATTGAAATCTTAAAGGAGGTTCAATCGCGCGTGCCGGTCTTTGTGGAGCTGGGGCTTCAGACCGCCAACGACCGCACGGCAAAGTTTTTGAACCGCGGCACCGTGCTTTCGGACTTTGACCGCGCCGTAAAGCTTTTGAAAAGTGCAGGATTTTTTGTGGTCTTTCACGTCATCATCGGCCTGCCGCACGAAACCGCGGACGACCTTTTGAACACGGTGGACTACTGCGTGAAAATGAAAGCCGACGGCATAAAGCTACAGCTTTTGCACGTTCTTCGCGGCACCGAATTGGCAACGCTTTATCAAAACGGAGAATTTGACGTTTTGAGCATGGACGAATATATTGCGCTTTTGTGCGCCGCGCTAAAACGGCTGCCGCCTGAGGTAGTCGTCCATCGGCTTACGGGAGACGGCGCAAAAAAAGACCTGATCGCGCCGCTGTGGTCGGCTGACAAGCACCGCGTGCTGAATGCCATTGCCGCGGTGGCAAGACCCTACGAGCTTTAAAAACTGAATTTATACGAAAGACCGCGCTCAGATGAATTTTTATCCGAGCGCGGTCTTTATATATTTAAAACTATTCACTGAAATATTTGCCGAAAAGGACAGGACGAGCCGCACGAAACAATAACGGCAGATCGCAAAAGCTTTCAAAGCGGCCAACGGTTCACAGAACGATTCGCCGTGGCCGAAAAATCACAAGGCTTTGTACCGTGGCCGAAAATATCAACGAACCGGCTGCCGAAAAATTATTGATCGTTTTCCCTGTTTTCCGGCTTTTTTGCGGTGACCTTGGAAAGCACCCAGGCCGAAAGAATCAGCACGGCGGCAACGGCAAAAATGCCGACCATGCCCTTTAGCATAATGGGAAGCGTGGATAAAAAGCGTTCGATATTCAATTCCATTGATCTATGCCTCCTAACCCAAGAAGTTTAAGATCAGGCCGCCGGCAATGACCGAGCAGATCTGACCCGACACGTTGACGCCGATGGTGTGCATGAGCAGGAAATTCTGTTTGTCCTCTTTCAAGCCCATTTTATGAATGACCCTGGCCGACATGGGA
This sequence comes from Oscillospiraceae bacterium, assembly GCA_902791335.1. Classification (GTDB taxonomy): domain Bacteria; phylum Bacillota; class Clostridia; order Oscillospirales; family Acutalibacteraceae; genus UMGS1532. Next base: position 12,349 of record CADAVL010000051.1, on the reverse strand, counting down.
AACGCCGAAATACCGGCCGCGCCGATCATGGGATTGATCTTCTTTTTGCTGAAAAGATTCAAAAATTTTGCAAACAGCACGCCGCCGATTGTATCAAACACAAAGGCGACCAGACCGAGGCCCAAAATGAGCAGCGTTTCCAGCCGCAGGAACATTTCGGCCTGCATTTTGGCGGCAACCGTAATGCCGAGCAGCAGGGTGACGAGGTTTGCAAGCACCTTTTGTGCGGTTTCGGAAAGCGAATTCAGCACGCCGCATTCTCTGATGAGGTTGCCGAACATTAAAAAGCCGATGAGTGCGACGGCACGCGGCGCCACAAGACCCGTAACAACGGTGGTGATGATGGGGAAAAGAATTCTTGTGAGCTTGGAAACGTCCTTTTGCTCGTACGGCATGCGGATCATGCGCTCTTTTTTGGTGGTTACTAAGCGCACCACCGGCGGCTGGATAATGGGTACCAGTGCCATGTAGGAATATGCCGCCACGATAATGGAACCTAAATATTTGGTGCCGAAATAGTTCGCCACAAAGATAGAGGTGGGACCGTCCGCCGCGCCGATAATGGCAATGGAGGCGGCGTCCTCCATATCAAAAAACAAAGAAGCTACGCTTAGAGTAAAGAAGATACCAAACTGCGCCGCCGCACCGAACAGCATGAGCTTTGGATTGGAAAGCAGGGGGCCGAAGTCGATCATTGCACCGATACCCACAAACAAAAGCAGGGGGAACAGTTCGTTTGCAATGCCGGAATTAAAAAGAATGTCAATAATACCGGCTTCCTCGCCCGGCTGAGTGATTGCGCCCGACATCGGCAGGTTTACCAAAATCGCGCCAAAGCCGATGGGCAGCAAAAGTGACGGTTCCATATCTTTTTTAATGGCAAGATAAATGAGTACCGCGCCGATGCACCACATCACGACCTGCTGCCAGGTGAGGTTTGCAAAGTTTGCATAAAGTGCTTCCATGAAGTTCAATTCCTTTCATATTTATATTGCGCCCGACCGAGCTCAGCCAAAAAGGCAAGGAGCGCGTCGCGCCCAAAACCTGCGGAGTAATACTTAAAAGACGACAAAAGGCGAAATGTTCAGCGCGGTACGTGCTTTCACCCGCCTACTCTGTCCATTTTCGCCAAGGTTTAAAATGATTTTATCATATAAACCATATAAATGGAAGATATTTCTTTAAAAAATATGCCAAAAAATTTTTTACATTTTTCGACAGCCTGTTGTTAAAATCTGATAAGCGCTGCTTTGTCGGTGCCGTTTTGCAGTAGCTTTTAAAAAACGCGGGATTTGCCCTCCCGATTCTTTGCTGCAAAGAAATGATCGCGTGCCGCTTTTTTCGGCTGTACCTTGATTGCGCTTTTAAAATCAGTTATAATGAAAAAACGAAAGTAAAAAACTTCGGGGAGGGCGTTTTTATGAATTCCTATATCACCGAGCCTGCACGAAAAACTGCGGTGACCGACCGCTATGACACGGTGGTTGCCGGTGGCGGCGTGGCCGGCATTTCGGCGGCGCTTGCGGCGGCACGCGGCGGCGCAAGGGTTTTGCTGATCGAGCGCGAATATCTTTTGGGCGGCCTTGCGACACTGGGGCTTGTGACCATTTTTCTGCCGCTGTGCGACGGCATGGGTCGGCAAGTGACCTACGGCATTCCGGAGGAGCTTTTAAGGCTTTCTGTAAAGTACGGCTTTGAGGATCGCGACTGCACGGAATGGCTCAACAAAAACGTAGAAGAAACCGATCGCCCGAAAACGCGGTTTGAAACGCAGTATAACCCCAATATTTTTGCTATTTCCGCAGAAAAGCTTTTGAAAAAGGCAGGCGTGGAGATTCTTTTCGGCACCATCGTTTGCGACGTTTTGACAAGCGAGGGCCGAATCACGCACTTAATGGTGGAGAATAAATCGGGACGGTCGGCCATTGCCGCAAAAAATGTGGTGGACGCAACCGGCGACGCCGATATTTGTAAGCAAAGCCATGAAAACACCGCCACATTCGGCCAGGGTAATGTTCCTGCGGCGTGGTATTACGCCGCCGAAGATCACGAATATCGGCTTCGTATGCTCGGATACGCCGATATTCCCGACAGCCAAAAAACAGAAGAACAGCGAAAAAATGCCCAAAATTCCGTGCGGTTTCAAGGGCTTTGTGCAAAGGAGCTGTCGCAGCTTGTCGGCCTTTCGCACCAAACGCTGCTGAAAGATTTCTTAAAAGGCGGCAACGATTCAAAAAACCACGCGCTTGCCACTGTTGCCACCGTGCCGCAGATACGCATGACGCGGAGGATCGTTGGCGTTTACACGCAGGACGACTGCGAACAGCACAAAGAATACGCCGACAGCGTTGGACTTTTCTCCGACTGGCGGAAGCCGGGACCGGTTTATGAGCTGCCCTTTTCCTGTCTTCACGGCAAAACCGTAAAAAATCTTATTTGCGCCGGCAGGTGTATTTCCTCCACCGACGCGATGTGGGATATTACAAGGGTGATCCCCGTTTGCGCCGTTTCCGGTCAGGCAGCGGGGACCGCCGCCGCCATGACCGACGATTTTCCGAAGGTCGATCTTGCCCTTTTGCAGGAAAATTTAAAAAAATCCGGCGTGGTGCTGCACGAAAGGGAGCTTTAAGACCTTTTTTGTGAGGGTGGAGGTATTGGAGCGAAGCAACGAAGCCGCCGCGCACAATTTTTAAAAAAAATCGGCGGCTTGCAATTACGCCTTTTCTTTATTGTTTAAAGCCTTTTGCTGTTCCGCCGAAAGACTATTGTACCCTGATTTCTTTGTTAAGCTTTTTTGAAAGTTTTTTAAAATCCTCCGGTGCCGGGGGATTTTCTTATAATTGTATAGTATACTGTATATAATGAATATTGTCTTATGACATTCGTATATTTTAACCAACAAAAGGCCGCTTTTGCAGCTTTGTTTGTATTTTTATGAGAAAATTCAAAAAATACTTGCATATTTATACATTATGTGTTATGATGATGTCAGCTGATAAAGCAATCCCTGAAAAACAAATTGAAAATCATATCATTGGGAGGAAATTAAAATGAATAAGAGCTATAAAAAAATCGTGTTGGCCTATTCCGGCGGTCTGGACACTTCCATTATTATTCCCTGGCTGAAAGAGAATTACAATAATCCGGAGATTATTGCCGTTTCGGGCAACGTGGGTCAGGCAAGCGAGCTGGAAGGACTGGAAGAAAAAGCTTTGAAAACCGGCGCTTCCAAGCTTTATGTGGAGGATCTCACCAAAGAATTTTTGGAGGACTACGTTTTTCCGTGCGTTGCCGCCGGTGCAAAATATGAGGACTATCTTTTGGGCACCGCCTTTGCACGGCCGCCCATTGCCAAAAGAATTGCCGAGATCGCCATTAAGGAGGGCGCCGACGCCATTTGCCACGGCTGCACGGGCAAGGGCAACGACCAGGTGAGATTTGAACTGGCATTAAAGGCCTTCGTGCCGGATATGCCGATCATCGCTCCCTGGAGAGAGTGGGACATTAAATCGAGAGAAGAAGAAATTGAATACGCCGAAGCGCACAACGTGCCGCTCAAGATCAATCGGGAAACCAACTATTCCAAGGATAAAAACATCTGGCACCTTTCGCACGAGGGTCTGGACCTGGAAGATCCGGCCAACGAGCCGCAATACAACAAAGAGGGCTTCCTTGAAATGGGCGTTTCGCCCGAAATGGCGCCCGACAAGCCCTCCTATGTGAAACTGCACTTTGAAAAGGGCGTGCCCACTGCGGTGAACGACAAAGAAATGGACGCGGTAACGCTGGTGGATACCCTCAATAAGCTGGGCGGCGAAAACGGTATTGGTTTATTGGATATTGTGGAAAACCGGTTGGTCGGCATGAAATGCAGAGGCGTTTACGAAACCCCCGGCGGCGCGATTCTTTACAAAGCGCACGAAGTGCTGGAAACCATTTGTCTTGACAAAGACACCGCACACTACAAAGCGCTTTTGGCGCAGAAACTCGGAGAGCAGGTTTACAATGCACAGTGGTTCTCTCCGCTGACCGAAGCGATTTTAAGCTTCGTGAAGACCACGCAGCAGACCGTTACCGGCGATGTAACGCTGAAACTTTATAAGGGCAACATGATCAACGCCGCGGTGACCTCGCCCTATTCGCTCTACGATCCTGAAATTGCCACCTTTGACGAGGACGACGTTTACAACCAGGCCGACGCCACCGGATTTATCAATCTTTACGGCCTGCCGATCAAAGTGATGGCAAAGATGAAAGCCAAAAATCACTTAAACTGAGCTTGAACGGATTCGTTCACTAAAACCGCATAAGGCGTAAAAAACACCGAACCGAAGCGTCCTGCCGCAAACAAGCTGCGGCAGGACGCCGATGATAAGGAGCATTTAAGACAATGAACAAAATGTGGGCCGGCAGATTTAAAAAGCAACTGAACCCAATCGCAGACGATTTTAATTCCTCCATTCGTGTGGACTGCCGCATGTACGCGCAGGATATCAAGGGCTCTATGGCGCACGCCGCCATGCTTGCGGCCACCGGTATTTTAAAGCCGGAGGAGTCGGAAAAAATTATTGATGGCTTAGACGGCATTTTAAAAGATATTCAAAGCGGCAAACTCGAAATTGATCCGTCGGCCGAGGATATTCACATGTTCGTTGAAGGGGAGCTTACCAAACGGATCGGTGACTGCGGCAAACGGCTGCACACGGCAAGAAGCCGGAACGATCAGGTAGCGCTGGACGTGCGGCTTTATTTAAAAGACGAGGCCGCCGAGCTTTCGGTGCTGATAAAAGACCTGATTGCCGCCATTCGCGACAAGGGACTGGAACACAAAACCGCCATTATGCCGGGCTACACCCATTTGCAAAGGGCGCAGCCGATTACCTTTGTGCATCATCTGCTTTGCTGGTGCATGATGCTCTGCCGCGACCTTGGCAGGCTGCAGGACACGGTGAAACGCATGAATTTCTCGCCGCTCGGCAGCTGTGCGCTGGCCGGAACGACCTTTGCGACCGACCGCGAAATGGTGGCAGAGGAATTGGGGTTTGACGGGATCACGCTCAACAGCATGGACGGCGTTTCCGACCGCGATTTCTGCCTTGAAATGCTCAGCTGTCTTTCGGTTCTGATGATGCATTTGTCAAGAATGTCCGAAGAACTGATTTTATGGTCGTCGTGGGAATTCAAGTTTATTGAAATGGACGACAGCTACACCACCGGCTCCAGTATTATGCCGCAGAAGAAAAATCCGGACATGGCGGAGCTGATTCGGGGCAAGACCGGCAGGGTCTACGGCGATCTGATGGCGCTGCTGACCACCTTAAAAGGGCTGCCGCTGGCTTACAACAAAGATATGCAGGAGGACAAGGAGTCCGTTTTTGACGCCGTGGACACTGCAAAGATGTGTTTAAAGGTGATGGCGCCGATGATCGCCACCATGACGGTGCGTGAGGATAAAATGTCAGCCGCCGCAAAAGAGGGCTTTATTAATGCGACCGACCTTGCGGATTACCTTACCAAAAAAGGCGTGCCTTTCAGAACCGCTTACAAGACCGTGGGGGAAACTGTGGCGCTCTGCATTGAAAAAGGCACGGTTTTAGACGAGCTTCCGATAACGGAATACAAAAAACTGAATCCGCTTTTTGAGGACGATCTCTACCGGGAAATTTCGCTTGAAACCTGCGTGAAAAAGCGGATCTCTGCCGGTGGCACCGGCCCGCAGTCGGTTGCGGCGCAGGTGGATTATATCCAGTCGATCTTGGCACAATAAAAACCATTTATTACGGTGAAAAGCCGCCGAGGGTACATTTTTGTACCCTCGGCGGCTTGTTTATTTGTGGTTTTCCTTTTGTTGCGCTTATTGCGGCAGTCGGCGTTACTTCAGTGTGCGAAGCCCTTTGGGGTAGCCGTTTTTTAAGCGGCCGCCGCTCACCTTGCCGAATCCGCAGGCAACACCCTCAATCAGCACGCGGCAATAACCGTTTTCTACATCGGCCGCAATTTCCTCGCCGTGCAAAAACGCGCCGCAGCGCGGATCATTGAAAGAAAGAGAGATCTCACGTTCCGTTTTTATTGCGGGGCAGGCATACATCGCGTGCGAAGGCTCAAAGCGTCCTTTTTTGGCGTTGCCAAGCAAAACACCACAGCGGATCACCGGAATTTCGGGCGGCAGTTCAAAATCCGGCAACAGATAAAGCCGCTCCCCCACCGCTTTTAAAGCACCGGAACCCTTTGGCAGAGTGATTTGATTCTTCCCGGAAAACTCTGAAAACAGCTCCAAAATGTCGCGTTCCGTGAGGCCGTCGCCGGCGGCGCAGCGCGCATTGCCGTCTTTTTTGCGGCGGCCGTTTTCCCAATTTGCGGATCTTGAGTGATTTTTCGCTTTTGCGTGAATTTGCGCTTTTGAGTGAATTTGCGCTTGTCGGTAATTTTGTGTTTGTCGGTAACTTTGCGTTTGCGGGTGATTTTGCGTGTTGGCTACTGTAAATTCACCGTCGGCTTTCCACAAACCGTCGGGCAAAGGACTTTCTAAAATATTGGGCAACGACGGAGCGAAAGCGTGAGATATAGCGGTTTTTGAATCATCGGACGATTTTCTGAGCCTTGCCACAAAGTGCCCTTCCCCACCGTCGGTCCAAAGAATTCTGCGTGCCGACGGCAGACCGATTGCCGGTCGGCCAAAGCGTTCGGTGATCGGCTCTAAAGAAAATTCCGAATGCTCCTTTAAAAACTGCTCGATCACGTCCTCGTCCTCCTCTTTTGAGAAGGTGCAGGTGGAATAGACCAGCACGCCGCCGGGCTTTAAACAGCGCGCGGCGGAATTTAAAATCTTCTGCTGCCGCAGCGCGCAGGCAGCAACATTTTCCTCGCTCCAGTTTTCAAGAATGGTCGAATCCTTTCGAATCATGCCCTCGCCGGAGCAGGGCGCGTCCACTAAAACCTTGTCGAAAGCTTCAAAGCAAGCTTCTGCAATGACGTCGGGGTGGCAGTTTGTGACTGCGGCGTTTGATACGCCCATTCTTTCAATATTGGAAAGCAGGATATTGGCGCGGCTTTTTACGATCTCGTTGGATAAAAGAAAGCCCTCCCCCGAAAGTCTTGCCGCGATCTGCGTGGATTTTCCGCCCGGTGCGGCGCAAAGGTCCAAAACCCGATCGCCGGGTCTTGGGTCAAGCGCTGTGACGGCCGACATTGCCGACGGCTCCTGCAAATAAAAAGCGCCGGCGTGATGCAGCGGGTGGTTGCCGAGTTTTTCTTCCGACGGAATATAAAAGCCCTCTTTGCAAAAAGGCGTTGGAGCCGCGGCTAAATGAAATTTCATGAAGCGCTCGGGGTCTATTTTCAGCGTATTTACACGAAGTCCTTTAAAGTGCGGCTTTTGAGCGCTTGCCAAAAAATCGGCAACGTCGCTGTAGCATGAAAACTGGCTTTCTAATTTTTGAAAAAGCGCCCGGGAAGATTTCATAATTTTTCCTTTCGTATAATCGGATTTCTTTGGGCAATAATAACCACTGAAAGTGGGGTGACACAAAATGAGCAAGAATAACCGCAACCAGAATCAAAACCAGAACCAGAATCAGAACCAGAATCAGAACCGCAATCAAAACCAGAACCAGAACCAAAACCAGAATCAAAATCAAAGCCAGAATCAGAATCAGAATCAGGCCGAAAACCGCGAGGACATCTAAATTATATTTGGTTCAATATCGCAAAAACCGTACCGCCTCAAAAAAACTTTGGGCAGTGCGGTTTTTGTTTATTAAAGTGTAATGCTCGACCCCGATTCATCGGTTTTTTTGGCTTTTTGCTACGGTGCCGGATTAAAACCGTTGCCCAACACCTCGCCGGCGTCGGCCATAATCACAAAAGCTTTCGGGTCGGTTTCCTTCACCGTTCTGTGGAAATTTGCCGTTTGCTGACGGCGCAGCGCACACATCAGCATGATGCCGTGTTCGCCGGAATATCCGCCGGAAATGGGGATTTCCGTGACGCCGCGTTTTAATGTATTATAAATTTGCAATTTTAGTTCGTCGGGCTTCTCGGTGATGACAAAGGCGACCTTTCCGCCGCCGGAGCCGTACATCATTTTATCAATGACGGTAGTAGAAACAAGAATGGCCAACACAGAATAAAGCGCCGATTCCAAATTCCTGTAAACCACGGCCGCCGCGGCCAAAATAACCGCATCCAAAACTAAGATCAGTCTGCCCATGGGAACGTGCGGATAGCGCAGTCTTAAAAGCTTTGCGCCGATATCTGTGCCGCCGCTGGTCGCGCCGTGCAAAAACATCATGGCCATACCGGCACCCATCAACACGCCGGCCGCCAAAGCGCAGATGATCTTATCGTCGCTGATCGGTTTTATAAACACTGTCATTACATCAATGGAAACCGATGACAGCACCGTGGAAATCATGGTGCGAAAGATCGTTCTACCGCCGAGCTTGATAAAGCCGACGATCAAAAGCGGCAGGTTCAGTAAAAACAGCATGGCACCGGTGGGCAGCGAGAAAAGATAATTGAAAATGGCGGCGATACCGGTGAGGCCGCCGGGCGATATATTGACCGGCTGCAAAAAGCCGACCACGCCGAACGCAAAGCTCAGGTTTCCAAGCACGATAAAAAGATAATCATAAACGGTGAGCCAATTTTTTTTGCCCATGGAAATTCCTCCCGTTTTATTTAAAATGAAGACACGCGGGGCCGTGCGGGATACAAAAGGTTGCCTGCTGTAAAAAAGCCGCATGGAGCGATTCGTCAAAAAAGCTGAGATAACCGCAAAAGAAAGCAAAAGTCGTGCTTTTTTACGGTTTGCGCCCGCACCGGCGGCGAAAGCCCCAAAGGGCTTCGCCGCCGGGTGCCAAGCCCCCTCAGAGCATACGCGGAAAACTGCGGAGTCCCCTGACTTTTAAAAAATGCGGTGAATTGCTGCAAATTAAAAAAAGGGGGCTTGACACGCCGCCTGAACGGGCGGCGCGGGCGCAGATATAAAGCAGTCCCTAAATACTTTCCGCGACCGTCCGCAAACTGCTGTGCTGCTGCAAGCCACTCAGAAAACGTATAAAAACGCGAATTTAAAAAATAAAAATCCCCTAAACGGCGCAAAACAAACGCAAAGCCGCTGTACGGATTATTTTTTGCAGGTTCAGGGCGTTTTATAAACCGTTTTGAAAATTATATCGAAAAGCTCCTCGGCGCGGGCGGTGTTTTTGCTTAAATACAAATACCCAAACAAACACTCCAGGCCGGTTGCCGCGTGATATTCCGCAACGGTGGAATTTTTGGGTGTATTGTTGGTGTGCAGATTTCGGCCGCGCTTGAAAACGGCCATTTCTTCCTCCGAAAGCAACGGTTCGATGGCCACGAAGCCCAAAGCCTGCGCGTTTGCGTTTACCACCGTGACCGAAAGGCGGTGCAACTCGCCGATCGGCCGCTCTACTTCAGCTAATCGACTGCGGACAAGCAGACCGAAATAAGCGTCGCCCACAAAGCTGAGCGTTGCAGGGCCGGACTGAATTTTTGCCAATCAAAGGCCTCCTTTTTCGGCGCGGCGAGGTCTTTTCTCTGCCGCGACTGCAAAGATAACATACATTTTGAAATATCAGGTTTTGATAACGCCTTTTTAAAAGAATTATCGGATATAATCAAACTCAATGTCGTAGACCGCGACGGTGTCGCCCTCTTCCACGCCCTGCTTTTCCAATTCGGCAATAATGCCGCTGGACTGCAACACACGCTGGAAATACTGCAACGATTCGTAATCGTCGGGATCCACAGTTTCAAGAATTTTCAAAAGCCACGGTGCCTCCACCACAAAGCGATCGGACTCACGCCGAACGGTAAAGCTGTGGCGATCTCGGTCGCTGAAATCCTCCTGCGGTACAGGGTCGGGTTCGTAGCGCTTGACCGGCGGCAGATGGCTTAATTCCTCGGCGATACAGTTAATCAAGGGCTTTACCCCCTCGGCAATGGCCGCCATTATATCAAAGACCTTGTAGCCTTGATCTTCAAAATATTTGTGCAGATTTTTGAGGTCTTCTTCCTCACACATATCGCATTTATTGAGCGCGATGATCTGATTCCTTTCGGTCAGCTCCTCGCTGAAAACCGAAAGCTCGTGATTGATTCTTTCAAAATCCTCTTTGGGATCGCGCCCCTCGCTTCCGGAGGCGTCCAATACGTGAACCAGCAAGCGACAGCGCTCGACGTGGCGCAAAAATTCATGGCCGAGCCCGGCGCCGCTTCCCGCGCCTTCGATCAGCCCCGGAATATCCGCCATAACAAAGGAGTCGCCCTCCCCCATTCGGACCACGCCCAAAACCGGAACGACTGTGGTGAAGTGATAATTGGCGATCTTCGGCTTGGCTTCCGACACCACCGAGATCAGCGTGGATTTTCCGACATTCGGAAAACCGATCAGGCCGACGTCGGCAAGCAGCTTCAGCTCTAAGGTAACATCCATTTCTTCGCCCGGAATGCCCGGCTTTGCAAAACGCGGCACCTGACGGGTAGCCGTGGCAAAATGGCTGTTTCCCCAGCCGCCGTTGCCGCCTTTGGCGATCACGGTGGGTTCGTCGTCGGAAATATCGGCCAAAATTCGGCCGCTTTCTGTTTCTTTTACCAGCGTACCACGCGGAACGTGAATGACGAGATCGGGCGCTTTTTTGCCGCTGCAACGGTTGGCCATGCCGGCACCGCCGTTTTGAGCAATATATTTTCGTTTATAACGGAAATCGGCCAAGGTGGAGAGATTGTCGTCGGCAACCATAATTACGTTGCCGCCCTTTCCGCCGTCACCGCCGTCAGGGCCGCCCGCAGCCACATATTTTTCGCGGTGAAAGGAAACCTTACCGTTTCCGCCGTCGCCGGCTTTTATATGAATTTTTGCAATATCTGCGAACATAAAATTTATTTTCTCCTCTTCTTTTTTCCTGCCGTTTTCTTCATTGAACTGAAAAAAGCGCGGCTGCCAACTTCAACTGAAAGTAGCAGCCGCGCTCATCGTGTTTGTTGCAACCCTGAACCTTTGGCAACGGCCATTCTTCAAAAAAGCCCTTGCCTTTTCACACGGCTTTTAGAAATAAAGCCGACGGGATCAAACGGAAATTACTGTTCTACTGCGTAAACGCTGACCTTTTTGCGGTCTTTGCCAACGCGCTCAAACTTAACTTTGCCGTCGATCAAAGCAAACAGGGTGTCATCCGAGCCCAGGCCGACATTGTTGCCGGGATGAATGTGAGTGCCTCTCTGGCGAACCAGAATATTGCCGGCTAACACAAACTGGCCGTCGGCACGCTTCAGACCCAGACGCTTGGACTCGCTGTCTCTACCGTTCTTGGTAGAACCCATACCTTTTTTATGCGCAAAACGCTGAATATCAATTCTAAGCATTCGTTACACCTCCGAATAAATCTTAATTCTTTTTGGGTACTGTTCGCAAAGCGCCGTGCAGTGCAGGTGAAATCCCTGCAAAATTGACTGACTTTTTGAACCCTCCGACAGCACTGCGACCTTGAATTCGTCGCCGCTGTCGCTGACGGAAACCTTTGCACCGATGATCTCGGTTAAGGTATTCACTGTCAGATAAACTGCTGAGGAAACTGCGGCGCAGACAATGCTGCCCTCAAAATCGTTTCCGTCTGCTGTGCCGTGTCCGCTGACTTGAAATCCGTCAATGCGGCCGTCGGCACCGTTGAATACAATTCGTATCATGATTTTTAAAAAGTTTTTCCGAATACCTTAGCCGATCTCGTTGATCTGAACCTTGGTGTACGGCTGTCTGTGACCGAGCTTGCGGGCACTGCTCTTTTTCGGCTTGTAGGTGAAGACGGTGATCTTCTTTGCTTTGCCGTTTTTCAGCACCGTACCGGTAACCTTTGCACCCTCAACATAAGGGGTTCCGGCTTTGAAGTTACCCTCAGCGTCGCTGATAGCAACAACCTTGTCGAAAGTTACGGTTGCGTTTTCCTCGACGTTCAGCTTTTCAACGAAAATTTCGCTGCCGTTCTCAACACGGTACTGCTTTCCGCCGGTTTCGATAATTGCGTACATATTTGGCACCTGCCTTGTTCATAGTCTCGCTATCAAAGGGCGGAACGATAAACGCTCACTTCAATTTCAAAGCCCATAATAAGCGGCTTTACCATTATATAGCACCGAATTTCAAATGTCAAGATTTTTTTGCCGGAATTTTGGGTATTTTTTGAAATTTCGTGCAAACACAGCTTTAAAAAAGTGACGACAGCTTTTTGTCAGCTGCGTGCAAACCGGCAGGCTTCCCTCGCGCCCGGTGGGGCGGCCAAAGGCCGCCCCACCTGCCGAAACGGCACGTTTCGGCGCCGCCGTTTGGCGG
>CADAVL010000050.1 GCA_902791335.1 Oscillospiraceae bacterium | reverse complement strand
TTGCGGACCGCCGACGACAAAGCGGCCGGTGGGGTTGATGAATACCTTGGTATTTTCGTCGAAAAGCGCTTCCGGTATCACCGGTTTGATCACCTTTTCCAGAATATCCGCTCTGAGCGTTTCGAGCGCGACCTCCGGACGGTGCTGAGAGGAGATGACGACTGCCTCCACGCGACAGGGCTTGCCGTCGTCATATTCCACCGTGACCTGGCTTTTGCCGTCGGGCCGAAGATAGGAAAGCGTGCCGTTTTTGCGGACTTCCGTCAGCTTTTTGGAAAGCTTGTGCGCCAAAGAGATCGCCAGCGGCATCAGCTCCTCGGTTTCGTTGCAGGCATAGCCAAACATCATGCCCTGATCGCCGGCGCCGGTTTCAAATGATTTGTCGGCGTTGCCGTCCTTTGCCTCTTTCGATTTGTCCACGCCCATGGCAATATCGGGCGACTGCTCGTCCAACGCCACCATGACGGCGCAGGTGTTGCCGTCAAAGCCCTGAATTGCGTCGTTATAGCCGATGTCGCAGATCACATTGCGCGCGATTTTCGGAATATCCACATAGCATTTCGTGGAGATTTCGCCCATCACGGTTACCATACCGGTGGTGGCAAAGGTTTCACAGGCCACGCGGGCATTGGGATCATTCTTTAAAATTTCGTCCAGCACCGCGTCGGAGATCTGGTCGCAGATCTTGTCGGGATGTCCCTCGGTGACGGACTCGGAAGTAAATAACATTTTTGCCATATTTTTTGCTCCTTTTCTCTTGACTTCACTTTGCAAAAAAAGAAAACCCACCGAAAGCTGCAAGGTGGGTTTATGTCATCCTCATCTTTCGGATCATCCGCAGGATTTGGCACCTTACGCCGAAAACTCCAGCGCAGGTTGTCGGGCTTCACAGGGCCTGTTCCCTCAGCCACTCTTGATAAGTGGGTATTCAGTTTTACAGATATTATCATACCACGTTCCGGCCGTTTGTCAATAGCCGACTGTAAATTTTTGTTTTCGACTGAAAATTTGCGGCAGAACGCGTTACCGTCGCTCGTTTCTGCCGGTTTTTAAAATCGGCGAAAGCTTTTTGTAGATTACCATGCAGATCGCCACGTCAACAAGGCCCTTGATAAACGTAAAAGGCAGGTTGAAAATGAGCAGTGCCTGCCATAAATTTTTAATTGACGGCAAAATTGCGCGGTAAAGCCCTAAAATGGCGTCGTAAGGCATAAACACGGCGGCATAGACCGGATAGACCACATAATAATTGGAAAGCACGCTAAAAAGCGCCATGACCGCCGCACCCAAAAACGAACCCCAAAACGCCGAGGTTTTGGATTTGCCTTTTTTATAAACAAGCCCTGCAATGCCCACAAATACTGAACCTAAAATAAAATTGGAAAGCTCCCCCACCATGAGTGAGCGCGTGACCAATAAATGCAGTAAATTTTTGATAAAGCAGACAAGAATGCCGTATAATGGGCCAAAGGCAAACGAGGTGATGAGCGCCGGCAGATCGGAAATATCGAACTCTAAAAACGACGGCAAAAACGGCAGGGAAAAGGCCAACAGCATGAGTACAAAGCTGAGCGAGCCCATAATGGCGCTCACGGCAAGACCGCGAACATTGATTTTTTTCATAACAATTCTCTCCTTCTTTTTGCAGTAAAAAAGCGCTCTGCAAAGGCACAGCATTTTTGTTTCTTTTTGAATCCGAGCCCAATCGAAAAGTGACGTGTTGCCTTTTTTCTGCACAAAAATTTTGTGAATTGCTTTGAGTATCGGCGGCGGTTCGTTTTTTCGCCGGTGATTTTTTGAAAAAATGATTTGCCGTCGCCTTTTAAAAGAAAAATTAAGCCCCATAAGCCTTTTAAAAAACTGCTTATGGGGCATTTGCTTTCTTTGAAACCCTTGACAAAAGCATTGAAACTGATATTTTTTCATTACGGCGCACTGTTTTTTTAAAACTGCCCCATCAAAATACCGTTCTTCAAAGCAACGCTTTTGTCGGTTGTTTTTCTCCTCCGGACTGTACCGTCGGCTTTGGAATCTCACCAAATCGGCCGCCGACCCTTTTTCATCCACTTTTTCAAAGCTTATTACGTGCTTTAAAAAATGCAAAAGATCGGTTCGGTTCGCGGGCTTTGCACCAAAAATCGGAATTTTCAGCGCTTACCGCCGGTCAGGGAATTGCGCCCTGCCCCAAAACAATTCAATTTTTTTGTTTTCGGCGGTGCTCCGTTTTTTTACGCCGGATCCGAACCCGACCCCAAAAAACAAAGCCTCCTACCAAAGAAATATTATACACCTTCCGGCGGATTTGTCAACCAGGATCTTTCATGCTCGGATTTTGACGGCCTTGTCATGAGCTGTCGCACCATTTCGCCCACCTTTTCACCGCCGTAAAGCGTGGCGTACACACTTTCGCAGATCGGCATTTCAACTCCCTGACGGCCGGCCAAAATATGCGCGGCGGCCGCCGCATGGTAGCCCTCCACTGTGCCGACCTCACTCAATGCGGTTTCCACCGGAACGCCCTCGCCCACCAGCTCGCCGAAACGGTGATTTCGACTGTGGCGCGACGTACAGGTTACAATGAGATCGCCAAGCCCCGTAAGCCCTGCAAAGGTTTCCTGTCTTGCTCCCATTTTTACACCAAGGCGCGCAATTTCGGAAAGGCCTCTGGTGATCAGCGCCGCTTTGGGATTGTCGCCCAGGCGCATACCGTCGCAAATACCGGCGGCCACGGCAATGATATTTTTAAATGCACCGCCCAGCTCCACGCCGATCAGATCGTCGCCGGTGTAGATGCGTAGTGTTTCGCTCATCAGTGTTTTTTGCACAAAGAGTGCCGTTTCCATGTCTTTTGAAGCCGCTACCAAAGAAGTCGGTTCCCGTCGGGCGACCTCCTCGGCGTGCGAGGGGCCGGACAGCACCGCCACCGACGCATTCGGGCATTTTCCCGCAATCACCTCAGACAGTCTGCGGCAGGTGTCCTTTTCCAGACCCTTTGCCACATTCACGATTAGGGAAACATCCGAAACCTTTGAAAGCTTTTCAGCGGTTTCGCCCACCGCAAAGGACGGCACAGCCATAATCACCATATCGGCGCCGCTTGCAACATTGATGTCGGTCTCAACAGAAATTTCTCTGGGAATTTTCACGCCTTTTAATAATTTCGGGCTTTCGTGCGAAGCACGAAGCGCCTCAGCTTCTTCCGGAAACGGCGTCCACAGCGTTACGTCGTTGCCGCAGTCATAAGCGCTCAAAGCCAGCGCAATGCCCCATCCGCCGGAGCCTAAAACAACAATCCTTGCCATAAAGCATCGTCCTTTCTCTTTTTAAAGTTTCGCTATTTTATCGGTGCATTTCATCATGGAATTTCAGTTTCGGCTGTACAGCTTTTAAAAGCTACGCTTTTCCGTCGCCGCGCTCCCTAATGACAAAGCGCACCGGCGTTCCCTCCAGTCCAAAGGTGGAGCGGATCTGATTTTCAAGATAGCGCTGATAGGAAAAATGGAACAGCTCTGCACGGTTGCAAAAGCAAACAAAGGTCGGTGGTCTTGTGGAAGCCTGGGTGATATAATAAATTTTCAGCCGCTTGCCCTTGTCGGTGGGCGGCTGCGTTCTCGCGGTGGCCTCGGCCAAGACATCGTTGAGCATACCGGTGGAAATCCGCATACTGTTTTGCGCGTTGACATAACCGATCAGCTCAAATAACCGATCCAGTCGCTGACCGGTTTTGGCGGAAATAAAAATAATGGGTGCAAAAGACATAAACGAAAAATCGTTCATCAGCTTTTTGCGATATTTATCCATGGTGTTGCCGTTCTTTTCCACAATATCCCACTTATTGACCGCAATAATACAAGCCTTTCCCTGCTCTAACGCCAAGCCGGCCACCTTGGAATCCTGTTCGGTAAAACCCTCGGCGCCGTCGATCATGATTACGCAGACCTGCGCGCGTTCTATCGCCATTTGCGCGCGCAGCACGCTGTATTTTTCAATTTTTTCGTCCACGCGGCTCTTGCGGCGAAGTCCCGCCGTATCAATAAAATTAAATCTGCCGTATTTATTTTCCACCAAAGTGTCAATGGCGTCGCGCGTGGTGCCGGCAATATCCGAAACAATGGAGCGCTCTTCCCCCGAAATTTTGTTGATCAGCGAGGATTTTCCGGCGTTCGGCTTGCCGATAACGGCCACCTCAATGACGCTTTTTTCCTCGTCCTCCGGCTCCACGTTCGGCAAATGCTCAAACACGGCGTCCAAAAGGTCGCCGGTGCCGTGGCCGTGCACCGAGGATACCGGAATCGGGTCGCCGATGCCGAGATTATAAAACTCGTAGACCTCCAAAGGCATTTTGCCCACAGAGTCGCATTTATTCACGCAAAGCACCACCGGCTTGCCGCTTTTTTGCAGCATGGCGGCAACCTCATAATCCGTTGCGGTAATCCCCGTTTTCAGGTCTACCACAAAGATGATGACCGCCGCCGTTTCAATGGCAAGCTCAGCCTGTTCGCGCATTTTATGCAGAATAATATCGTCGCTGTCCGGCTCAATGCCGCCGGTGTCAATCAGCAAAAACGGCGTGTTGTTCCACTCGGCATTGCCGTAGATTCGATCTCTGGTGACGCCGGGCGTATCGTCAACAATGGAGAGCCGTTTTCCGCAGATTTTATTAAATAAGGTAGATTTGCCCACATTCGGGCGGCCGACAATGGCCACAATCGGTTTTGACATAACACCAAAGCCTCACTTTTTTTATAAATTCTCGCCGGCGAAAGCCGCAATCAGCTCATAGCCGTCGTTATTCACCGGAATCACCGGTACATTCAACTGTTCTTTTGCATCCCGGAGCGTAATATCGTCCAAAAAGCAGTCCTCATGCTGCCGCAGCATGACCGAGGGAATATACAGTCCGTCGTGCAGGTCTTTCCCTTTCAGCTGTTCCAAAAGATCGCCGCCGGTCACAAGTCCTGCAACCGTGATGAGCGGCCCGAAAAAACGGTTTTCAATGGTATAAACATCGCACCGGAAGTTTTCCCACCGTTTTTCACAGCTTTTTGCAATCTCCTTTAAAAGTGCGGCGGCGGAAACGCCGGTGGCTACCGATATATGACGGGCGGCTTTGGGCGGTTCCTGATCTTCGAGCGCTTTTTGCGCCTCGCTTTTTAAAAGCGCCCAAAGACCCACACCGTTTTCCAGCTGTAAAAAGTCGCCGTAATACGCGGCAGGGGGTATTTCTCTTCCACTTAAAAGGTAGAATTCGTCCGACGCATAAGCCACGCGCTCGCCGCGTTCCTTTTGCATTTTGTCGCCGAATTCATCAATCAGATCAATGACATCTGCGGCCTCTTTGGCCGTAAAGGGTCGCAAGGGCTCCAATCCCTCGCGGTATTTTGTTAAGCCCACCGGAACACAGGCCACGCAAGCCACGCTTTCATAAGCCGTGAGGTCGGAAAGCGAACGCCGAAGCTCCTCTCCGTCGTTGATACCGGGGCAAAGCACCAGCTGACAATTGAGCTCTATCCCGGCCGCGGCCAGTCGTTGCAGAATGCTGAGCGCTTCGCCTGCAAAGCGGTTTTTCATCATTTTGACCCGAAGCTCGGGGTTTGTGGTATGCACCGAAATATTAATGGGGCTGATGTGCATTTCAATGATTCGCTGCACCTCGTGCTCGGAGATATTGGTAAGCGTGATATAATTGCCGAACAGGAAAGAAAGCCTGGAATCGTCGTCCTTGAAATAAAGACTTTCGCGCATGCCGGGCGGCATTTGGTCAATAAAGCAAAAAATGCACTTGTTGCGACAGCTGTGCTGCTTGTCCATCAGATAGGTGGAGAATTCCATGCCGGTTTCCTCGTATTCTCCTTTTCTGATCTTTGCGCGCCGCCTTTTGCCGTTTCTTAAATAAACGGCAACTAATTTTTTCTCGTTTTGATAAAAGCGGAAATCCAGCACGTCAACGATTTCGTGTCCGTTCAAAGTTTCCAGCACATCGCCCGGCTGAATGCCTGCACGCTGAGCCGGAGAGCCTTTGTCCACACCGGTGACCTCAACCGACACGCGAATTCCCCCTTTTCTTTTTTATAAGTGTAATAAAAAACGCCCAATACGATGCTGTATCAGGCGGTTTTCGGAATTATAATCAGTCTTCAACTTTGATAACTTCGCGTCCCTTATAATATCCGCAGGAAGGGCAAACACGGTGATAAAGCTTGTATTTACCGCAACGGGAACATTTTACCATGGACGGAGCAGAAATTTTCCAAACATTGGAACGCCTTTTATCACGTCTGGCTTTGGAAGTTTTTCTCTTCGGTACTGCCATGACGGCACCTCCTTATTACTTTAACATTTTTGACGCAGCGAGCGATTGGTAGGTTACTCGCCGTCTTTCAGAAGTTGTTTCAGAACCGCCAAGCGCGGGTCGCCGACCGCCTCGCGGCAATCGCAGTCGCCCTCGTTGAGATTCTTTCCGCAGGTCGCGCACACGCCCCGGCAATCCTCACGACAAAGGTGCTTTGTGGGCATGGCTAAAACGACCTCTGTCAGCACCAGTTCATAAAGGTCCAGCTTCATGTCCTCAAGCACTAACATTTCGTCATTTTCTTCGCCGTTTGCAAGTTCTGTTACCAGCGTTTTCTCCACTGGAAAGCGGTAGTGCTTTACCGTGGGGGTGCCGCAGCGGTCACAGTCGGCCTCATATTGAACCGATAGAACGGCGGACAGGGAAACAATTCCGGTTTTGCTCAGGATCTCGCCAGTGATCCTGACAGGAGTTTTTATCGGGAATGCTCCAGAGAATTCGATGTCGCTTAAATCGAATTCAGCGTCGAGCGGCAAGGAACGGTCATCGCCACCAAAAAGTTGTCTTAAATCCAATACCATGTCACTCACTCCAAATTGTCACACCAAATATTATATATTGTTGCGCCTTAATTGTCAAGCATTTCTTTTTAGAAAAAAGCGATTTTTTCAGAATTTCAGAGGTCGTCTGTTCTGCCTCCTGATTTCGGCCGTTGCACAGGACGGATATTACAGCGAAAACTGCCCTCGCACCTTTGAAAAGCTTACTACCGGCGGCATATTCTTTTGCGGCGGTTGCAGCTGTTTTTCCATGTAAGCCGTAGTAAACCACCGGCTGAACTTATATCCGCTGTTTTCAATTTCACCAATCATTTTGTAACCCATCGCTTTGTGAAACTGAATGCTGTGATACACCTTTTTGTCCTCCTCGGTTTTCGGCGAGGTAATCAGCGCCACGGTTTTTGTAAAGCCCTGCGCTGTCAAAACCTTTTCCTGCGTTTCATAAAGCTTTCGTCCCACGCCGCGGCCACGGCAATTTTTATGAAGATACACCGTGGTTTCCGCAAGCCAGCCGTAGGCCGGCCGCTCATGAAAAGCGCCGGCGTAGCAATAGCCCACGATCTCGCCGTCGATCAGGGCGACCAGGTAAGGGTATTTCTGCAAAGTTTTTTCAATCCGTGCCTCAAATTCTTTTAAGGTCGGCACGTCATATTCATAAGTGATTGCGGTGTTCTTTACATAATACGCGTAAATCTCCAAAAGCCGCGGCGCGTCGCCCTCAGACGCTGCGCGAATGGTTACCTGCGCCGCTGAATTCGACCCGATGTCCCGTGGTACAAAATTTGAACCGATACCCTGCGGTGCGGTATTTTCATCTACGACTTGCGGCTCGGTGTTTTTTCCGGCGCTTAGCGGTGCGGCGCCGCAATCCGCAAACCGGTGATTTCTGTCATTTTCGCTTTTCAAAATAGGAAGCTCCTTTGCCATGCTGTTCACCTGACTCTTTGAAGTTCTTGGTTTATATTATACTTCAATCCGCCGGTCTTTACAAGCAGAAAGCCGCTTCCAAAAGCATAAATCAGCATGGTACGCATAATATAGTATACAATATCTTCTCTCATTGACGAACGGCGGGTTTCATGATATAATGTACACGATTTATTTCCCACTGCGGCAGCAAAAGCTCTTTTGTTTGCCGCAACAGCACGATGAAAACAGAGTCAACATTTCATTGGAGGAAAAAGAATCATGGCAAAATATTTCGGCACCGACGGATTCCGCGGTGAAGCCGGCAAAACGCTCACCTCAGCGCACGCTTATAAGATCGGGCGCTTTTTGGGGTGGTATTACAGTGAAGCTGGCACAAAAAAGGTCACGGTTGCAATCGGCAAGGACACAAGACTTTCAAGCTATATGCTTGAATATGCACTGGTTGCAGGCCTGACCACTTCGGGCGCGGACGCTTATATGCTCCACGTTACCACAACCCCCAGCGTTTCTTATGTTGTCCATCAGGACAGCTTTTCCTGCGGCGTGATGATTTCCGCAAGCCACAATCCGTTTTATGACAACGGCATTAAGCTTGTCAACGCGCAGGGCGAAAAAATGGACGACCGCACCCTTGAAAAAATTGAACTGTATCTGGATTCAAAGCTACAGGAATTGGGCGTTGCGGGCGATGATCTGCCCATGGCGTTTGGAGATCGGATCGGTAGGGTCGTGGATTACTCCGCCGGCAGAAACCGCTACATCGGGTACTTAATTTCGCTTTCCGCGCATTCTTTCAAGCATTTGAGAGTGGGACTCGACTGCGCCAACGGCAGCTCCTGGATGATTGCGAAAAGCGTATTTGATGCTTTGGGCGCCACCACCTCGGTGATTGGCGCGCAGCCAAACGGCGTGAACATCAATGAGGGCGTCGGCTCCACGCACATTGAGCATTTGGCAAAATTTGTAAAGGAAAACGAGCTGGACATGGGCTTTGCCTTTGACGGCGACGCCGACCGCTGCATTGCCGTGGACGAACACGGAAACGTGATCAACGGCGACCACATTCTTTACATCTTCGGCAAGACCATGAAGGACGAGGGCATTTTGACCAACAACACCGTGGTTACCACCATTATGTCCAACATGGGGCTTTACAAAGCGCTGAGTGAAGCCGGCATCGACTACGCGCAGACCACCGTGGGTGACCGCTATGTTTATGAAAACATGGTAAGCTTCGGCAACTGCGTGGGCGGCGAGCAGTCCGGTCACATCATTCTTTCCAAATACGCCACCACCGGCGACGGTATTCTCACGGCAATCAAGCTGGCAGAAGCTTGCCTTTCGGCAAAGCAGACGCTTTCAAAGCTTGCAGAACCGGTCAAAATGTTCCCCCAGGTACTGAAAAACATTCGGGTGGCAGACAAAAGTGCCGTTCGCGATGACGCCGAGGTGCAAAAAGCAGTGGAAAGAATTTCCAAAGAGCTTGACGGCACCGGCCGCATTCTTCTGCGTGAAAGCGGCACCGAGCCGCTCATCAGAGTAATGGCAGAGGCCGAAAGCACCGATGTTTGCGAAAAATATGTAGACGAGGTCATCGCGCTGATAAAATCGCGGGGACTGAGCCTTTAAGAAAATCGGCAGAATGCAGCAAAAAAGATTTTTGTAAATCTTCAAAGTAAACCGCCGTAAACTTTAAAAAGGGGCTGTAAAAACCGGGAACTTTTGCAGCCCTTTCGGCCGGTGGGTGAAAACCCGTGACAGGATCGACGCCTGTCGACCGAAAGACAGGAAATAAATCAACCGAAAATCAGGTAAATGATAGCGCCAGAACCGTTTTTTGTGACTCGGACGGTTAACGAGGTGAGAGGTGATCGAAACTTCGGCGGATGCCTCTCCGGCAGCTTTTGCAAAATGCAAAAGCCTGTCGTTAATATATGGACAAATATACAGGCAACTGTAAAACAAAGCCATATATATTTATAAAAACTGAATATCCCTTATATTTTGGCTCTATCCTTTTTTAGGCCGACTCTTAATTTTTATGGTTAGCAAAAAGGTCATCAAGCCAAAAAGAGCTTTCAAAAGCCGTAAATTTTGTTTCACGTGCACCCTTGAAGGCTTCTTTGCGATATTCAAAAATCTCGAAAGGATTGAATTTATAAGTATGTGTGGAATCGTAGGATTTACGGGCTCTGCCAACGCAGTTCCCAAAATTGTGAAAGGACTTAAAGTACTGGAATACCGCGGATACGACTCCGTCGGTCTGGCTGCCCAATTGAACGGCGAAATCAAAACCTTAAAATGTAAAGGCCGCGTAGACGCTTTGCGCGACAAGTTGGAGCAGGAGCATTTTCCGGCGACCGACTGTGCCATCGGACACACGCGCTGGGCCACCCACGGCGGTCCGTCGGACATCAACGCGCACCCGCATTCAACCGACACGCTCGCTTTGGTACACAACGGCATTATTGAAAACTACCGCGAGCTGAAAGCGCAGCTTTTGGAAAAAGGCGTGAAGTTTGTCTCCGAAACCGATTCGGAGGTAGCAGCCTGGGTCATCACCGAGGAATACAAGGCTCAAAAAGACCCGATCAAGGCCATTTATTCGTCGCTGAAAAAGCTTTCGGGCTCTTACGCTTTTGAAATTTTATTCAAAGACCGCCCCGGCGAAATTTTTGCCGTCCGTCAGGGCAGTCCGCTGATCCTTGCCACTGGCGTGGACGGCGGCTATATTGCTTCGGACATGACGGCTCTGCTCCCCTTTACCGACACGTTCTGCTTTTTAAGAGAGGGCGCGCTTGCCCATGTAACCAAAGACAGCGTTCAGATTGTAAAAGAGGACGGCACTTTGGAAGAACCGGTCTGGCAAAAGACCGACATGACGGTGGAAGCGGCGGAAAAATGCGGTTATCCGCACTTTATGCTTAAAGAGATTCACGAGCAGCCGAACGCATTTTTGAAAACCGTCAGCCCCCGTATAAAAAACGGTCTGCCTGATTTTTCGGGTGACGGTGTATCGGACGATCTTTTGCGCCGCGCAAAGAAAATTTATATTGTTGCCTGCGGCTCGGCCATGCACGCCGGTCTTTGCGGTAAATATCTGATCGAGCACTGGGCAAAAATTCCGGTGACGGTAGAGATTGCTTCGGAATTCCGTTATAACGATCCGCTCATCGACAGCGACACGCTGATGATCATTGTTTCCCAGTCGGGCGAAACGGCCGACAGTCTGGCCGCTTTGCGCTATGGCAAGGAGCACGGTGCCTTTACCATGGGTATTATCAACGTGGTCGGTTCCAGCATTGCAAGAGAGGCCGACGCCACACTTTACACCTATGCAGGCCCTGAGATCGCCGTTGCCACCACCAAGGGCTACTGCGTTCAGGTGGCGGCATTTATGCTGATCGCCGCCAAGCTTTCCGCGCTTTGCGGCACGCTTTCGGAAAATGAAGTCCGCACGCTTTGCTCGGAGCTTTGCCGCGACGTACCGAAAGCAATTGAGGAAACCTTCTCTTTGCACGACGAAATCAAGGAGATTGCCAAAAAGCTTTATCAATCGGAAAACCTTTTCTATATCGGCCGCGGCATAGACTATGCTTTGGGCGTGGAGGGTTCTTTGAAACTTAAGGAAATTTCCTATATTCATTCCGAGGCCTACGCGGCCGGTGAATTGAAGCACGGCACGATCTCCTTGATCACTGAGGGAACTCCGGTGATCGCGGTGGCAACCTCCGCGCGGCTGTACGATAAAACCGTCAGCAACATTCGCGAATGCTCCAGCCGCGGTGCAAATGTGCTGTTCATCTGTTATAACGACGCGCACCAGCCGGAAAATGTTGCCGACACCGTGCTGCGTCTGCCGAAAGTCGGCCGCCATGCAGAAATGCTGGCCGCCATGACTGCCATGCAGTTAATCGCTTATGAAGTGGCCGTTTTGCGCGGCTGCGATATTGACCGTCCGAGAAACCTTGCAAAATCGGTGACAGTGGAATAATCGGGACGCGATGAGGGCTTTTCACCCGTCGGCTTTAAAACAGTGACCGTGACGAGCCTTTTAATCGCCGGTCTTAAAACAGCAGACGCGACAGAGATCTTTCTTCTGTCAGCTTTGAAACAGTAATAAACAAAGAAGGCTGCAAGAAAAGCTGCTTTAAAAGCTTTTTTGCAGTCTTTTTTCAAAAAAAAGGAGGAACGGCGGCTTTGGTTAAAAAAGGAGATATTGCTGTAATTTCGGCCATTGCCTTTCTTGCGGCAATGCTGTTTTTGCTGCCGTTTTTCAGAAAGTCTCCCGGCAAAACGGTGAAAGTAACGGTAAACAACAAGGTTTTCGGCACTTACTCCTTAAACGATGACCGCACCGTAAAAATCAGCACCGAAAACGGGCGCACCACACTGGTGATCAAAAACGGCGCCGCATATTTTGAGGGCAGCACCTGCCCCGACAAGCTTTGCGAAAAAATGGGCAAGCTTTCCTCTGTCGGTGATACCGCCGTTTGTCTGCCGTTAAAAACCGTGGCGGAGGTGACCGGGCAATGAACCGCGCAAAAAAGGCTGCATATTTAGGGCTTTCTTTGGCGCTTTGCCTTATTTTAAGCTATCTTGAAAGCCTGCTCCCCTTTCAGTTCGGAATCGTGGGGTTTCGCATCGGACTGCCGAATTTCCTTATCTTACTGCTGTTAAGCACGCAGGGTTTCGGGTCGGCGATCTCGGTCAATATTTTAAGAATTCTCATTGTCAATCTGCTGTTCGGCAACATCATCAGCCTTGCTTTTTCGCTGGCTGCCGGAGTCTTGTCCACCCTTTTGATGTTCGCACTGTTAAAGCTCCGCTCGGTGGGATTTTTGGGCGCTTCCGCGGCCGGCGGCGCTTGTCACAACGTGGTGCAAGTCGCAGTGGCTGCCATACTTTTTAAGAATACAGCCCTTTTGAAGCTTTGTCCCCCCTTAATGCTGCTGGGACTTTTCACAGGCATTTTCTGCGGTATTTTAAGCTACCTTTGCCATAACAGACTGGAGAAGCTCGGCATTGGAACAAAGGCCGGGAATCGCAACAAAATCTGAAAAACCGCCCGCAAAAGCTTTTTTGACGAAACTTTGAACTTTGCGCTCGTCTAAAAGCTTTACGGGCGGTTTTATTCTTTTAGGATCCTTTGTGCGGTTTTCAAAGAAAACTTAACAGCAGCCTCTCGGCGGCAGGGAGAAATTCGTTTCAATCACCCTTTCACAGCACTCCGGCGAATAGCGCCAGTAATCCATGTGATCGCCCAAAAAGAAATATTTATTTTCGGTTTCGCGGTCGTCGCAAAAAGCGTCAATAATAATCAGCTTGACCTTCATTTTTTCAGGGATCAGACTTTTTATGTAAACGCTGGCCATATCGCCGGCTTTTACGTTTTCACGCAGCTCTGCAAGACCTGCAAGATTGGGCGTCAGCTCCACAAAAACGCCATATTCCTCCACCGAGCGCACCCGTCCGTACACCGTCTGCCCCTGCGAAAACAGTGCCGCATTTTCCTCCCAGGTGCCGTAAAGCTCCTTTTGCGAGAGCGTAATTCTGCCGCCCGAATCAATACCTCGAACCACCGTTTTAATTTGTTCGCCGGTTTTCAACCGATCGCTTGGGTGCGAAATTCTGGAAACGGAGATCGCGTCAATCGGCATGAGTGCAATGATACCGCAGCCGATATCGCAAAACGCGCCGAACGATTCCAAATGCGTGACCGTGGCATTGATTACATCGCCGCACCGAAGCTTTGAAATATACTCTTTGCGGCACTGCTCCTGCGCGCGGCGGCGGGAAAGCGTTGCCACCAGTCGGCCGCATTCATCGGGACAGATACTGTCCACCACAAAACAGACCGGTTTGCCCACGCGGGAGATCAACGCAATGTCCTTGACGGTACCCTCGCGAATGCCGATGGTTCCCTCCTCACGTGGAATAATGCCTTTCATGCACCCAAGATCCACCACCAAATTGTGCTCAAAATCGCACATGGAGGCACGCGCCTCCAAAATATCGCCGTGATTCATGGCCTCATAAAGCATGGAGGGCGAGGCGATGCAGCGCCTGTTTCTTTGTGTATTCATGCAAAAGCCCTCGGGTTGATAGCTTCTCATTCCTTTGTCCTGCCTTTCCTGACTTTTTTGTACAGTATATGAAAAGACGGACGGAATATATTCCTTTCGAGTTTCCACAAATATGTATCAAAACGGCATTGGAAACCGGGACTTTGAAATTGCAAACCGGCGACCGGTAAATTTCAGCGCGAATATAACGCTTTATCGCAAGCGGGGAGCCTCAGTGAACAACGATAAAAACAAAGA
>CADAVL010000049.1 GCA_902791335.1 Oscillospiraceae bacterium | reverse complement strand
CTGACCATTGCCGCGGTCATCGGCGTTGTTACGGTTCTGATTTCTGCCTGGATCCCTGCAAGACGTGCTGTGAAAATGACGGCGATCGACGCGATCAAGCGCAGCGAAAAGATCAAGGCGACCAAGACTTTTAAAACCTCGCGGATCATTGGAAAGCTTTTTGGCTTCGAGGGAATGCTTGCTTCAAAGTATTATAAAAGAAGCCGCAAAAAATACCGCGCCACGGTGGTATCGCTCTTTATGAGCATTGTCCTTTTTATTTCGGCCACCAGCTTTACGGCTTACTTGAAGCAATCGGTCAAAATGAGCTCCACAGATTATAATTATGATCTGTCCTGTAGTCTTAAGCCTGAATCATCACTGAATTATTCAAAAATCGAAAACGATTTCAAAGCCCTTCCAAAGGCATCAAAGGTCGGTTATTCCGATCGTTTGGTGCAGGAGGTGGCCTATCACGAAAATTCGGTGAACAAGGATTATCTTAAATTTATAAATTACAGTGAAAACACGAACGGCAGCATTCCGCTTTACAGCTATATTTACTTTGTGAATGATCAGGATTACAAGGACTATTTAAAGGAAAACGGCCTTCAAGAGGCGGAATATTTAAGCCAAGACAAACCGAAAGCGTTGGCAATGACTTCCGTCAGCCTTTTTTCCAACACTGACAACCGTTTTCATGCGTTTGAAATCTTGAAAAACGGCAGACAAACTGCTACAATTTCCATGGTGAAAGAAAACCTGGGCGATTACACGCTTTCCTTTGTGAGCGACGATGAAACCACGGTGACCTATCGCAAGGGAGATTTTGAAAAAACCGTGAAATACAGCGAAGCGATTGAAAAAATACCGCTTAATATTGAAAAAACGGTAAAAAAGCTACCCTTTAGCGTACCGCAAAGTGACACTGGTTTAATCACGCTCTTACTGCCGCAAAGTCTGAAAGACGCGGTCTTAGGAAAAACCTACAGTGCCGACAGCCGCACGTATTATTTTAAATCTGAGGCTCCTTCCGCGACGGCGGACGCACTTTTTGATTATCTGAAAGCTCAGCATATTGTATACGAAAGCGTTTTCAATGTCGCAGAGTTGCAAAAAACCAGTCTTGCGATGATCAGCGTTGTAAATATTTTCTCCTACGGCTTCATCATTTTGATCTCGCTGATCGCCATTGCCAACGTGTTCAATACCATTACCACAAACGTCTATCAGCGTCGGCGTGAGTTTGCCATGCTGAAATCGGTGGGAATGACCAACGGCGGATTTAATAAAATGATGAATTTTGAGTGCCTGCTATACGGCTTTGAAAGCCTTATTTTGGGCATTCCGGCCTCCATTCTTTTAAGCTATCTGATGTATCTTGCCACCGGCAACGGCTTTTCCGCGGCTTATATTTTCCCGTGGTTCGGCATTCTTTTGTCGGTACTCACGGTGTTCTTTGTGGTCTTTGTCACCATGCTTTATTCCATGAACCGCGTGAAGAAGGACAATCCGATCGACGCGTTAAAAAACGAAAATCTTTAATGGGTAATTTTTTAAATAAGACAGGATTCAAAGCACAGTTTTGCGTTTTGAGTCCTGTCTGAGGCGTTCACAACGTGAATGCGATCATAGAAAAACACTTAAAATCGGGGATGAAAAAATGAAAGCAATCAAACGGATACTTATTGTTTTACTCTGCTGTGCTGTTTTTGGCGCGGCGGTCATTGTCAGCATGAATATTTACTGTGTGCAGTCGCAAAAAGGGCGCATTTTGTCCTTTGACGACGCCTGCGGGAAAGGTGATTTCGACTGTATTCTGGTTCTTGGCTGCGGTGTAAGAAAGGACGGCAGTCCTACCTTAATGCTTCGCGACAGAATGCGCCGCGGCATTGAGCTTTATAAGAACGGTGCTTCCGAGATCCTGCTGCTTTCCGGCGATAACAGCAGAAAGGACTACGACGAGGTTGGTGCAATGAAAAAATTAGCGCTTGACGCCGATATCAATGAGGACAGTATCACGCTGGATCACGCCGGCTTTTCCACTTACGAAAGCGTCTACCGTGCAAAGGAGATTTTCAAAGCGCAAAGGGTCCTGATCGTATCGCAGGAATATCATCTTTACAGAGCGCTTTATATCGCCGACAAATTGGGGCTTGATGCTTACGGCTGTACGGCAAATTATACTGAATACAGCGGTCAGCTAAAGCGCGATATTCGCGAATACGCCGCGAGCTGCAAGGACATGGTCAAGGTGATCTTTAAACCGGAGCCGACTTTCTTGGGCGAGCCGCTGCCTTTAAAGAATTAGTCAGTATCTTTAGGAAATTTGTATCTTAATAATTCTTAAAAATCCCTTTGTTTCAACAAATTATGTTAAAAGTCTGCTATAATACTCTGGCATGGCAAGGCGATAATTTCTTTTTAGCCAAAGTTCAAAGCGCAAAAAAACGATCGGGAGGTGCTTTTTCCATTGTCGGATTATCATGTTTTAGTTGTTGACGACGAGCCGGACATTCGCGACGTAGTCTGCATTCTTTTGCAGTCAAACGGATATAAAACCTCGGCGGCGGAAAATGCCTCAATCGCGATCGAGCTTTTGAAGAACGAAGCCTTTGACCTTATTATCATGGATATTATGATGCCCGGAATGAACGGCATTGACGCACTGAAAGAGATCCGTCGGTTCAGCATTGTCCCAACGCTGTTCTTGACCGCTAAGACCACCGATCAGGACAGAATAGACGCCTACGGCTCCGGCGGCGACGATTATTTATTGAAGCCGTTTTCGCAAAATGAACTGCTTTTGAAGGTGTCCTCCTTAATCCGGCGTTACCGCGAATATTCGCCAAAAGAGAACGGACGGTTAAAGCCGGAGGTCTACCTGGACGAAGAAAACCGAACGGTTGTTAAAAACGGCCATGCGGTGGAACTGACGGACAAGGAATTTGAGATTTTAAGCTACTTTTTTAAAAACAGAGGCGAAGCCGTGGACGCGCAAACGCTGTATTCTGAAGTATGGCACGAAAAATATCTGCCGTCGGCGGCCAATACCGTGATGGTGCATATTTTGAATTTGCGAAAAAAGCTTGAAGACGACCCCTCTCAACCTAAATTTATCCGCACCGTGTGGGGAAAGGGGTATTAGATTGACAAATAATCTTTTCTTGAATTCCATGCGAATGAGAATGCTTTTAACGGTGCTGATCGCTTTGGTGGTTGCCGCTTCGGTTTATTGGGGGTTGAATCAGCTTTCCGAAATTGCCATTGATCGGTTCTACCTTTCCGACGCGGCCACACAGCGCCGACAGGAAAAGCTTTTGACTGATTTCAGGAACTATATTAAAGAAAACGAAGTTTCCTCCACCAATACCGCAAAGCTCAGCTCCTGGTGCAGAACCGAACACAATGTATACTTAACCGTTTATAAGACCGACGGTACGATCTATGAAACCGACGGCGCCACCGACGGGGATATTGTTGAAGTGGACGATAACGAAAACGTGGTTGCCGAGGCGGCCGACGGCGAAACGGTGGATAACACCGGCGTATCTTATTACCGTGTAAAATTTCACGACGGTTATTTCAATGTTTCATTGATTGATTTTTCGGAAAACTATATTTATGATATTGTAAAAATTGTACTATATGTTGTTTTTGTATTAACGCTGCTCATTGTGATTCTTGTATACACCAGCAGTATTACCACAAAAATCGACAAGCTTTCCGGTCAGGTGTCTGCCATCGGCCGCGGAAAGATCGACGATCCGATCGTGATTAAGGGACGCGACGAGATTTCGGAACTTGCCGCCGACATTGACCGAATGCGGAACTCTTTAATTACCCAGCTCAACAGTGAACAACGCGCCTGGAGCGCCAACAACGAACTGATCACTTCGATCTCGCACGATATCCGCAATCCGCTGACATCGCTGATCGGTTACACCGACTTGCTTGCCAATGAGCAGTATTCCTCCGCCGAAGAGGGCAGAAAATATGTAAAGATCTGTCGGGACAAGGCGTATCAGCTCAAAGACCTGACCGATGCTTTGTTCAGCTATTTTCTGGTGTTCGGCAATCCTACCATGGAATTTAAAACCGAAAACGTGAATGCCCGTATTCTGTTTGAGCAGTTTTTCGGGGAATATATCGTCGGCATGAAAATGAACGGTTATAAAATTCATGTTCTGCCGCTTGAAGAGGATGTTTATATCAATACGGATCTTTCACTGATCAAGCGCTTTTTTGACAATATTTTTTCAAATATTCAAAAGTACGCCGCAAAGTCCGAGGACATCACCATTTTTGAAAACGTCGATAAAAAGCATTTATATATACAGTTTTCAAATGCATTGGCGCTGATTGTTTCCACTGTGGAAAGCACCAAGATCGGCTTAAAGACCTGCAAAAAGATATCGGAGCTTTTGAATTTCAGCTTTGATTGCCGCGAGGAAAACGGGCAGTTTATCACGGAGATCAGTTTCCCCATAGAAGACAAACCGAATGAAGCCCCAAACGGAGGTAGCGAATGAAAAATGTTTTAGAGCTGCTGGAGCATTCCGCGGCAAAAAATCCGCAGAAAACGGCCTTTACCTGCGAAGAAAAGGCCTTGACCTACAAAGAACTGCTGTCGGGTGCAAAAAGCATCGGCAGTGCGCTGATCGAAAGCTTTGGCGCACAAAAATTACCCGTAGCGGTCTATTTGCCGCGCGGCGTCGAATGCCTTGAAGCAATGTTCGGCGTGGTTTACAGCGGCAATTTTTACACGGTTGTGGACTATGAAATGCCGCCGGAACGCATTCGCGCGGTGTTTGACACCTTAAAGCCTGCGGCTGTGATCACCGATGAAGAGGGAATTCAAAAAATTTCTTCGCTCAAAATAGAGACGCGGCTTTTTGAAACGCTTGTCAATACGCCGATCAATGTCGCTTTGCTTCGTGCCGTCCGCGAAAAGTCGATCGACACCGACCCTTTATATGCGCTGTTTACTTCGGGGTCTACCGGCGTGCCGAAAGGCGCAGTGCTGAATCACAAAAATGTATTGAGCTATTCTCAGTGGTTTGTGGATACTTTCGATATTACCGAGGAAACCGTTTTCGGCAGCCAGACGCCGTTTTATTTCAGTATGTCGGTGTCCGATGTTTTCGGCACATTAAGAGCCGGCGCAACACTGCATATTATCTCCAAAAAATATTTTTCGTTTCCCATGCCGCTGCTTCAATACTTAAACGAGCGGCAGGTAAACACCATTTACTGGGTGCCCTCCGCTTTGTGCATTCTTGCAAACTGGAAAGCGCTGGATTATTTAAAGCCGGAACACCTTAAAAAGGTTTTGTTCGCCGGCGAAGTAATGCCCACAAAGCAGCTGAATTACTGGATTGAAAAGCTGCCGGACGTGCAGTTTGCCAATTTGTTCGGCCCCACCGAAACCACCGATATCTGCACCTATTATGTTGTGGATCGCAAATTTTTGGACACCGAAACACTGCCGATCGGTAAAGCTTGCAACAATTGCGATGTTTTTATTGTGAATGAAAACGGCGCGCTTGCAAAGGACGGCGAGGAGGGCGAGCTTTACGCGCGCGGTTCGTTCCTTGCAATGGGATATTACGGCAACCCGCAAAAGACCGCAGAAGCCTTTGTGCAAAACCCCTTAAACCCAAATTATCCCGAAACGGTATATAAAACCGGCGACCTTGTAAAGTATAATGAAAAAGGCGAGCTTATATATATTACGCGTAAGGATTTTCAGATCAAGCACATGGGCTACCGCATTGAATTGGGAGAGGTGGAAGCCGCGGCCAACTCCATGCCGCGCGTTACGGCCTGCTGCGCGCTGTTTGACGCAGTGCTTGATAAGATCGTTTTGGTCGTGACCGGAAAAAAGCTTTCCGACGACGAAATGTTCACCTATCTTAAAACGCTTTTGCCCGATTATATGATGCCGGGCGAGATCATAAAAATTGCCACCATGCCTTATAACAGCAACGGCAAAATCGATCGCAAATGGCTTTCTGCCAATTATAAAACGCTGAAAAAATAACGACATTTTTAAAGGAGAAAACGAGAAATGGAACAGCTTATTGAAATTTTAAACAGTGTAAAACCCGGCGTGGATTTTAAAAAGGAACAAAACCTTATTGAAGATCACATTTTGGATTCTTTGACCATTGTAATGCTGGTCGCACAGCTCAATGACGAATTTGATATTGAAATTACACCGCTGGATATTGTGCCGGAGAATTTTAAATCGGCCGAAGCGATCTATAAAATGATTGAGAGATTAGAGGAAGAATAAGGGGCGGCATAATGTCTTATACCGGTTATTTATACCTTTTTGTCTTTTTGGAACTTTCGTATTTATTCTATATCGCCGTGCCGCTGAAATATCGCTGGATCGAGCTGCTCGTTGTGAGCCTTGTTTTCTATTTTTTCAGCAGCAAGTGGCTTGTGCTTCTTATGGTGCTGTGCGGCTTTATTGTGTATTTTGCTGGTCTGTTTTTAAATAAGATCAACGACGGATTTTCCATGGCCAGAAAGGCGCTTCCAAAAGAGGAACGCAAGGATTTTAAAACAATCATCAATTGGCAAAAGCGCGCCGTGGTCACCGTGGCCGTTTTGTCGATCTTCGGAATCTTAATTTATTTAAAATATTATAATTTTCTTTTGGGGTCACTGAACGGATTGCTGAAACCCCTCGGACTTTCGGCATCGTTTAAGCACTTGAAACTTGTTTTGCCGTTGGGTATTTCTTATTATACGCTCATGGCGGCAAGCTACATTATCGACGTTTACCGCGGCAAATACCGCGCCGAAACCAACCCTTTCAAGATCATTTTGTTTTTGTGCTTCTTTCCCCACATCACCGAGGGTCCGATCGGGCGGTACGATCTGCTCGGCCCACAGCTTATAGAAGGGCACAGAGCCAGCTACAAAAATTTCACCTACGGCACACAGCTGATTTTGTGGGGACTTTTCAAAAAGATCGTCATTGCAGACCGTGCTGCCTCCATGGTTTCCACCGTGTTTAAAAATTATACCGATTATTCCGGCGTGGTGGTTCTCTTAGCGGCCTTGATGTTCACCGTGCAGATCTATGCGGAGTTTTCCGGCTGTATCGACGTGGTGACCGGCAGCGCACAGCTTTTTGGTATTTCTCTGCAAAGCAATTTTGAAAGACCGTTCTTTTCAAAATCCATCAATGAATTCTGGCGTCGGTGGCACATTACCCTCGGCGCCTGGCTGAGAGATTACGTATTTTATGCCGTTTCGCTTTCAAAGCCGTTTATGAATCTTTCCAAATGGGCAAAAAAGCATTTTAACGAGTATTACGCCGCCATGGTGCCGGCGCTGTTTGCACTGTTCTTTGTGTGGTTCGGCAACGGTTTCTGGCACGGCGCAGGCGAAAAATACATCCTATACGGACTTTACTACTACTTTATTATGGCGCTCGGCATGATCATGGAGCCGCTGTTTGTGAAATTTTTCAGCGCTACCGGCTTAAAGCGCGACAGCGGATTTATGAATTGTCTTAAAACCGTTCGCACGATTGTGCTTGTGGTGATTGGTATGCTTATGTTCCGCGCCACCAGCATGAAAGCGTTTTATGCGATGTTCGGTTCTATTTTCAAGGGCTTCAGCTTTGAACCGATCATAAACGGTGCGATCTTTAAGCTCGGCACCGACGCACATGATTATCTGATTATTGCAGTCGGCGTTGTGATCCTGCTCATTGTCGGCCTGTTAAAGGAGCGCGGCCACTTCATTCGCGCCGAGGTCGCTTCCATGAATCTTGCACTTCGGTGGGTCATTTATCTTGCATTGATTTTGTCGATTATCATTTTCGGCGCATACGGCACGGGATACGGCCAGGTTGACCCGATTTATGCACAGTTTTAAAGAAAGGAGCGTATCAAATGGAAGAACAACGATTCGATAAAAAAGCAACATTTAAAAATTTTACAAAGATCGTTTCTTTTTTACTGATCCTTGTCATATTGCTTTTGGTATTCTCCTATGCGCTTTCGCCAAAGGATAACACCGCCAAAGGCGGTATGATGAATCCCAACGCGCGCGGATTTTATTCCGAAAAGAAAAATTCCATTGACGTAATGATACTTGGAAACAGCGACGCGTACAGTGGATTTTCGCCCATGGAGCTTTGGAACCAATACGGCATTACAAGCTATATCAGCGCCGAGGGACGCTCCACGGTCAGCGATTCGCTAAACCTTTTAAAAGAGGCGCTGACCTGTCAGAAACCGAAATTGGTTATTTTGGAGACCGACGAGCTGTTCTTTGATCAAAATAAGGTGGACGAATTTTCTACAAATATTGCCGCGTCCTTAAACCGCACCTTTTCGGTTTTTCGGTATCATAACCGCTGGAAAACCACCAGTTTTGCAGAGCTTTTTAAAAAGCCCGACTACACGGCGCACTGTGTTTCCAAAGGGCAGTATTTAAGCAACAACGTAAAGGGCTACACCGGCAAGGAATACATGAAAAAGACCTCCAAAAAGAATGTTATGCCGCTGGTAACCAGAAGCTTTACGGCAAAGTTTTTGAATTTCTGCAAGTCAAGGGATATTCCGGTGCTTTTGGTGCAGGTGCCGTCCAAAACCTCATGGAGCTATCAAAAGCACAACACCATGAAGCACTTTGCCGAGGAAAACAATGTGCCGTTTTTGGATCTCGACCTTAAAAGACAGGAATACGGCTTTGACTGGAAGACCGATACCCGTGACGGCGGCAACCATTTAAACTGCCGCGGCGCGAAAAAGGTAACTTTGACACTGGGAGAATATCTGATCAACAATTATGAATTTGAAGATCACCGCGGCCAGGAGGCGTTCCAAAGCTGGGACGAGGATTACAAAGAGTATTACAAAACGGTGTATTCTTCGGCTTTAAATGACTTTAAATAAGAGAACCCCACAAAAAATTAAAAACGCAAAAACCGTCTGTACAGAGCAATCTCTGTGCAGACGATTTTTTTGCGTTATGGCTTTAATTTGATGATATTCGTGTTTTAGTTGCATTCTTACTTCGATTTTATTTTGCAATTGAAGAAATTCGGTAGAAAAGAAAACCGCAGCGATCATTTCTTTTTTGAGTGATCTTTTACATCTTTTTCAGTGATCACGTTATCGTAGTCCGGATTGAAAAACGAGAAATCCAGCGCACGTTCCGCCGTCATGGAGGAGCGGTTGATCTGCTGATGCCTGTATTGTCCGGGCGTTGTGCCGACGTATTTTTTAAAGACCTTATAAAAATGCTTCTTTTCTTTAAAGCCGGAGCTGTGGCAAACATCGTCGATACTGTCCTGCGTATACAAAATTTTGTTTTTGGCAATATCCACGCGCTTGCGGTCGAGATATTCCGAATATTTCATGCCGGTCAGTTTTTTAAAGAGGGAGGAGAAGTAATTCGGGTTGTAATTATAATTCTGTGCCAGCGCCTTTAAAGAGCAGTCCCAGTTATTATAAATACGTGATTCCAGATGATAAAGAATTTCGTTAAAGGATTTATCCGGCTTTTGTGCGACATACCGCTCAATGTATAAAAGCATAATGTCGAGGTAATGCGGCAATATCTGATCGTAAAAATCGTTTTTATTATTGTACTCCTTCATCATAGTAAACAGAACGGATTCAAATTCACTGATGAAGTTCGGCGGAATTTTAAAAGGATTACAGCCCTGCAGGGTATCACCGTCGGCAAGTCTTTTTAAATGCTCGTTTTTTTCGGCAATCTCCGGTAAGATCAGCAGGTTCATCAAAACCATTTTGCTGTGATTTTTGGAGCTGTATGAATGTGTATCATGAAGCTTTAAAACGGAAAGCGATCCTTGTTCCAAGGGGAATTCCTGCCCATTGATGATTTCAACGCCGCAACCCGAAAGCACATAGGAAATTTCAATAAACTCATGCTTGTGTGTGTCCTCCGGCTTTTGTTGGCTGACGGAACAGTAGTTTAATTTTATACCGATCTTCGGATTCACCATGCTTTTTGGAAAAACAAAGCAATTGTCCAAGTATATTCGCCTCCTTCGGAATCATTTATGTTGATATTATACAGAATTTTGGAAATATTTTCAAGGGGTGATGTGAGAAATGACTACATTTGCATCACCAATCACCATTGTTATGAATTTACAAAGTAGTATAATGTAAATAGAAGAATTATATGTTTTATGCCAATTTTGGCATAAATCCACAGCGATGGGCGGCTTTTTAGGATTTTCCTGTCATCAAAAAGATTCGTTCATCGCACTACGTTACGGAATATTTGTGAAATTTTAAGTTCCGTGAACAAAGTCACATTTTTTTCGGTCGTTTCGGCCGGCAAACCATTTTTCATTATATTAAGGGGGAAAATCCATGCACAAAAAATGTTTCAGGCTTTTGTCGTTATTATTGGCTGTGGTAATGCTCTTTAGTCTTACAGCCTGTAAAAAGACCAATAGCGGCAAAAAGCCCGTGAGCAGCACCGGCTCATCGGTTTCGTCCGATGAAAAGCCTGACGGTACTTCCGATACAGCCGACAACAGCGAACCCGGCGACACGGACGATATTGACGGCGATTATCCCGATAATCCGGACGATTCTTATAATCCGGGTGATTCCGATTATCCCGGTCATCTTGACGATCCCGACAAAGACCCGGATATTGTTGACCCGGGCAAGAATGGCGACGATGATCAGTGGGATCCTGACAAGGATATCGACTATGAGGATTTCGTTTCTCCCATTAAGGTTTACGGCACCAAGGTGAAAGCAGGTTCCAAAGACCGCCTGATCACTGTGCAGACCAAAAAGCCGGTATTCAAAAACTTCCTTTCCGCCGGTGCGAATGTTTTTGCGGCCTATATCAGCGATACCGGCAAGGCTTTAAGCGGCAGCAATGAGGTTATGTTTGAAGTAGAGCGCAAGCGCTTTGTTTCTTCAAAGCCAAGGCTCAACCGCATGTTTTTACCGGTCGATTACATGATCACCAACACGGGAAGCTCCCAAAAGGACCAGCAAAACTGGGAAAGCGGCGTTTACGATTTTAACTGTGATCGTTTTCGCTCGGTGTGTACATATATAGAAATGATAGGCGACTTCGGCGGTGATGTCCTTTTGGACTACGGCTGGAAAGTAGATCGCAGAATTGCCGAGTGGTTCGCCCTGAGCGACACGAACCTGAGTGGCTCTGCACCGCGAGATCTCAGATCTTTTGCAAAGGGCTGTGCCGCGGCTGTGGAATACCTCACCGTGAAAAAGGGTTATAAAAATATTCCGTATCTGTCGTTTTTCAACGAGATGGATCACGAGGGCCACGATTTCGATACCCTGGGCGACCGCAGAGTGTATTATCTTTCCATGTTAAAGCTTGTGAAGAAGGAACTCAAAAACCGGGGACTGATAGATAAAATTGATATGTGGGTGGCGGAAGACGGCGTGCCGACCGGCAGCGCTCAGTATTTCCAGCAGCACTACGATTCGCAAATCCAGGGCTACGATTTCCACCATTATCCGCATGATAACGGCTCGGGCAAGGGCTTCTATACCTATATGCACTCCGTTGGTGAGATGCTTTACGGCACCTTTAACCACAAACCGGTTTCTATTACGGAATACGGCACCGGTGATTATGAAAAACTGGCTACGATGGGCGACAAGGACGGCTACGGCTATCGTCCGTGGTGTTGGGAAAATACAGCTGCAAGCTTTGTGATCGCCGCCGCGAATTCCGGTATTTCCGGTATGTGCCGCTGGAACTACGGTACAGCCCTCTGGACCTCCATTGCAGCCGGCGACTATTATGCAGGTGCCGGTGAAGACGCGTTCTGGTATGCAACCGACAGCGCAACAAATATCAACAAGGGTGCACTGATGAATTACTATCACAATTCCATCATTACAAACTATGTAACACAGCATTCCAATGTATTGCAGACCGACTGGCAGGGAAGCGATGTTCGTGTTGCTTCCTTTGCGTTGGCCGATGGCAACTACACCTTTGTAGTTGAGTTGAACGACGCCTCGATCGAGCGTAATATCACTTTAAAGCTTGACAGAAACCTTAATAAAACCGTTTATCGTATGTCCTCCGATCTTAGTCAGAAAAAGGACGCGAACGCCACCGTGCCGAAGTGCGACAAGACCTTTAAAAATGTGGGCAGCTCTTTTGAAGACACCGTAGACAAGGATTACGGCCTTTATGTATACACCACCTTAAAGCCGATCAAGCAGATTGAGTTTACTTCCAAAAATGTTGCGTTCAGCTTAAATGCAGGAAAGTCAATTAAGCTTGCGGCGAATATGATTGACTGTGATGCCGACGACGAGATCGTTTATTCCGTCAGTAGTGCCACAAACAAGGCCGAGAAGGGAACAGTCAGTGCTGACGGCACCTATCACGCCTCCGAAAATGCAAAATCCGGCGATATGGTTGCTGTGCGTGCTTCCTTAAAATCCAACAAACTCATTTATAATGTAGCGGTTATCACGATTAAGTAATTTCCTGCGAAAGGACGGTATTGTATGATGCTAACAAAACGCATTTTATCCTCAGTATTAGCGCTGAGTCTGCTTTTGTCGGTGCTTGGAACGCTCTCTTTCAGCAGCGTTTTTGCCGACGTCAGCAATCATTTGGATTATGACGGTCCTGCCGCAGCAGGATATGAAAACGATTATTTCAAATTGCCCCAAGGGAATGTTCTTTGGAAACCAATTGAGATGAAAAAGAACAATCTTCTGGAAAACGCCACGGTGATTATGAACACGGTGGAAGATAACGGCAATTGCAAACCCGGTACGTATACAAACACCGCCACGGGCGAAACGCTTTCCAACCTTTCCGGTCAGGGTCAATATGGCAGCGGTGAGGACGGCATTCAGAATTTTGTGACCTACGGCTGTGCCAACAAGGGGGACCTCTTTTGGGCGGACGCCTGGGGTGAAGGCAAATACATGGATCTGATTTTTAAGCTGGATTCCTATGTAATTCCCGAAGCATTTTCCATGATCAACCGCTCCGAAAAGGAATTCCAGGCGGCCTATTATGAGCTTTATGCTTCTTATGACGCAAAGGATATTTATAACGAATCCTCAAAGATCGCTACTTATGACCGCAGCGATCAGTGCGGACTTTCGGCCGATCAGCTGAGCGACCGCGGCGTGAACCTGATCTCGCTCAAAAACGCCGGTGAAATTCGTTATTTCAGAATGAAGATCAAATATCCGGAGCCTTTAAACAGCACCGGCAATTCGCTTTCGTTCCGTGCCGAGCGTATTATGCTGTTCGGCAGCAAAACCGATCGCGAAGTAAAAGACGACGACACGGTGGTTTCCGACAATGTATCGGCGCTGCCCGACAAGGACGCGATCCATTCCAAAGAGGTTTTCTCAAATTGCAATATTTATAACCCCGAAAATTTGGAAGACGGCAAAAAGGAAACGGAGTTTTCTTCCGATCTTCGCTTTGCCGAATGGAAGGACGGCAAGGCCACCTATTATGACGATGATTCGTTAGCGGTCACGGTGGGCTACGACCTTGGAAAATCGACCGCCATTAAGAAGATCGGTTTGACCCACCATGCGATTTTGCCGCTTCGCACGGCAAAATATGAATTGTATGCCGCAAGCGACAAGGAAGCGCTTTACAACGCCGAAAACAAAATCGTTGCA
Organism: Oscillospiraceae bacterium; assembly: GCA_902791335.1. Lineage (GTDB taxonomy): Bacteria > Bacillota > Clostridia > Oscillospirales > Acutalibacteraceae > UMGS1532. The sequence continues at coordinate 528 of CADAVL010000049.1, read as the reverse complement.
TACACGAACGACCTTGGCACTGTGCGCCAGATCTTTACCTTAAAATCAGACACAAAAGCACGCTATGTCGGTCTTAAAGTCCTATTCCCGACATTTGACAAGGGCGAGAAGTACGATATTACAAAGCTTTCAGAGACCGGCGACAACAATATTTATCTTCGCCTGACCGGTTTCCGCGTATACGGCGAAGCCGCCCCGCGTGAGGACAGCTTTAAAAACGGCGCTTCTTTGAAATACGACGGCCCGCTGAAAAGTTTTGACGAGTACTTCACTTTGGACGGCAACCGCATTGTTTCTAAAAAGGACAATATCTTAGCTTCTAAAAAGTATGACATCTTTTCTCTCGACGCCGGCGGCAACAACCACCAGCGCGGCGGCGGAGTAGTCCGGCACCTCGGGCGAGATGATCTTCTGCACGGACTCCACGGCCGAGGTGATGCCGGCGTAGAGCACGATGATCGAGATGACCATGGCCGTGAGGTACTCGATGCGCCCGTAGCCCATGGGGTGGCGCTTGTCCGGCGCGCG
>CADAVL010000048.1 GCA_902791335.1 Oscillospiraceae bacterium | reverse complement strand
CTGTCGCCGAAGGAGACGCGTCCCCGAAGGCGTTGGGAAAGCCGGGATTCCGGCTTTCCCAACGCCTTCGGGGATGTTGCCCGTTTTTTATAAAAACGGGCGTGCCGCGCGCAAGGTCGGATTTTCGCACCAAACCGGCAGATCAAAGCACTGTCCTTTTGAAAGAGGACTATAGAAAATCAACATAGGCGAACAATCATAAACCCAGCCGTTTGCAAAAGCCAAAGGGCGTCCGCCGATGCACGATCTTGCTTTATATCCTGTGCCCCTCCAACCGCACAATTGCCTTGATCAGATCGCGCGGTTTATCTTTCATTAATTGAAGCGCCTGCGGCAGTGCCTCCCACCCCTCTAAAACGTGGGTGCAAAGCGGCGTGACGTCCAGGCGACCGTAGGTGATCAGCCTCGCCAGCTTTTCCAAGCGCAGACGTCCGCCCGGCATAAGGCCGCCGTTAATGGCTTTGTGACCCATACCAACGCCCCACTCAACACGCGGCAATTTGATATAATCACCCGAGCCGAGATAATTGACATTGCCGATCGCGCCGCCAGGTCTTAATGCTTTGATTGCCGAAATAAAGGTATCGCCGTTGCCGCCGGCAATAATCACGCGATCCACGCCCCTGCCGTTTGTAAGTTCGAGTGTTTTATCTGCAAAGTCACCGTCGTGATAGCTGATAAAATCGGTCGCGCCGTATTTTTTTGCAGCAGCCGTGCAAACCTCACGTTTGCCGCCGACGACAATAATCCTCGAAGCACCGCCGAGCGCGGCCGCAGCCACCGCCATCAGCCCAACCGGCCCGATACCGATTACCAGTACCTCGTCACCGTATTGAATATTGCAAAGCTCTGCACCGTGGAAACCGGTCGGCACCATATCGGAAAGCATGGTTGCCGTGACGGGATCCATACCCTTGGGCAGATGCGCAAGGTTGCCGTCTGCATCGTTTACATGAAACAGCTCCGCCATAACGCCGTCCTTATAGTTGGAAAATTTCCAGCCACCGAGCATTTCTCCGGAGTGCATGGCATAGCCGCTCTGTGCGGCCAGGGAATTCCAGTCCGGTGTAATTGCCGGCACCAGCACGCGGTCGCCCGGCTTGAAATCGTGAACCTCTGAGCCGCAGGAAACTACCTCGGCACAGCATTCGTGCCCTAAAATCATGTTGTGACGTTCGCCGATCGCGCCCTCCCACAGCGTGTGAACATCGGAGGTACAGGCAGCCACCGCAAGCGGCTTTAAAATTGCATCATTCGGCCCGCAAACAGGATCCGGCTTTTCGATCCAGCCTGCCTCGCCGATTTTTAACATTGCATAACCTTTCATTTTTTCTAACTCCTTTTTTTCGTTTTACAAGACTTATTACAAAGTGGAATAGAATGCGGAATGTTACAAAAGCTATTATGCACGGTTTTTAAAAATTTATAAGTGCCAAAAAGGCGTTCGGTCGGTTGACTTTACAGACGCCTTGTAGTAAAATACTCTTGTTAATTAAGTATAAAACATTTGTAAAAAACAAAGACACGCTGCACTTTAAAAGACGATAATTTATTGGCGATTTTGATGAGCAATCCCGCCACAATTCGGTTTTGGTGCATCATTAAAAATTTAAAGGGTGTAAATGAATGATCTTAAAACGCTGCTACCGCAAATTTCGCAAGCTTTTAAAACGGGTTATCAACAAATTCTACCGCACACTGCTGGATCACAGGAAATTTCACTTAAGCCGAAATCCGCGGCGCGTTCGCCGCTATAAATCCGGCCAGGCGCAGTATTTTGCGGAAATATCGGAGAAATTTCCCATTGTAGATCATCTTGTGTTTTTTGAGTCGTTTTCAGCGCTCAGCTTAAACGACAACCCTTACGCACTTTTTAAAAGAATGCTCCAAAAGCCGGAATTTGAGGGCTTTCAGTTTGTTTGGGCAATCAATTCACCCGAAGAAACCGCAAGGCTTAGAAAGCGGTTTCCAAAGGTGGAATTCGTGGTTAGAAACAGTGACCGCTATATTGAACGGTTGGCCACGGCGAAATATGTGATCAACAACATTATTATGCCCACCTATTACGCCAAGCGCCCGGGTCAGACCTTTGTTTACACCTGGCACAGCATCACCTTAAAAAGCCTTGGCTACGATATTATCGGCGGAAAGATCTCCATTGGTGGCGTGATCTCTACCCTTTTAATGGCGGATTATATTATTTCGGCCAACAGTTTTATGACCAAAATTTTCAAAGACTCCTACCGTTTGGAACATCTTTATGAGGGCACGCTGATTGAAGAGGGTCACCCGAGAAACGATCTTTTGATCAACGCCGACTGCGATGAAATACTGAAACGATTTGAGGAATACGGTGTAAAGATTGACCCGAACAAAAAAATCATTCTTTACGCGCCGACCTGGAAGGGTGCTTCCACCTTAAAGCCGGTGATGGAAACCGACAAGTATTTTAAGGTGCGCGAGGAGCTCTTAAAAAATGTGGACGATACAAAATATCAGGTGCTGATCAAGCCGCACCAGGCGGTTTATAAAAAACTGACGGAGGAGGAACGCCGTTGCGGCGTCTTTATTCCGGCCACCATGGACACCAATGAGATTCTCTCGGTGGTGGATCTGCTTATTTCCGATTATTCGAGCATTGTTTTCGATTATCTGCTGACCGACCGTCCCGTGCTGTTTTATATTCCGGATATTGCGGACTATTCCGACAACCGCGGCATTTACTTTAAGCCTCAGGAGTTGCCCGGCCCCGCAACCGAAAATCTCAGCGAGATCATTGACTGGATCAATCACATTGACCGCTACGAGATGGAATACGGCGAGTGTTACCGCAAATTTAAAGCTACCTACTGCGAGCATGACGACGGCAACGTGAGCGACCGCGTGATCAACTGTATTTTCGGAATCGGAAACGAAAAATACCGCACCTTTAAATGCAACAAAACCGCCAAGAAAAAGCTGGTGATCTACGGCGGCGGCCTGCACGGCAACGGCGTGACCTCCACCTTGAAATATCGGCTGGATCACATAGATTACAGTCGCTACGACGTCACCATGGTCGTTCGCTCGGCAAAGGGAAAAACGGCCGACACGGTGCAGTCGTTCAACAACAATATCCGCATGATCGTGCGGCCGGGCGGAATGTCCGCTACCTACGAGGAGCGAAAGCTTTGGAACAGCCGCCAGCAGTCGGCTTTCCCGGAGCATAAGATCGACGATGTTCTTGTGCCGATGTTCCGGCGTGAATTTATGAGAACCTTCGGCGACTCAAAATTCGATTATCTGATTGACTATTCTGGCTATACCGCCAATTACTGCGGCGTATTTTTAACCTCTCCCTACGGCAAAAAATATGTGTGGCAGCACACAGATCTTTATAACGATATTACTGACGAAAAGAAGATGAAACAGCCCTCCTACCGTTCGCGCGGCCTGCGGCTTCGCTCCATGATCTCGCTTTATCCGCAGTTTCATAAAATTGTGAGCGTGGGCAAAGCCTGCATGGAAAGAAACCTCCAGATGATCGGCCCCGAAGCTTTAAAGGATCGCTACACCTACGTGCCGAACCTAATCAGCTTTGAGGAGGTTTTATCCAAAAAAGAGCAGTTTCAATCGGTGATAAAAGACGGCAAGGCTTACTATGTGGACACCACAAATGAAATTGCCGGCGAGAATTCCACCCCCAATGAAGCTCTGCTGCCGCCGGAGAATTCCATTAATTTTGTAACGATGGGGCGGCTCTCGTCCGAGAAAAACTGCATAAATCTTTTAAAGGCCTTTGAAGAAGTTCACAAAAGCCACAAAAACACCACCCTGACCTTTATCGGCTCCGGCGATTTAAAAGGTGAACTCAAAAGGACGATTGCCGAAAAAGGGCTTTCCAACTGCGTGATCTTGGCAGGTCAGCTGAAAAATCCGTTTGCTTATATGACTCGGTTCAGCTGTTTTGTGTTGGCTTCTTACAACGAGGGAAATCCCACCGTAATCCCCGAAGCGCGGCTTTTGAATCTTCCCATTATTCTGGCGCGTTTTTCCACCTATAAGGATGCCTGCCTTGGCGAAACCGGACAGATCATTACCGATCATTCGCCCGAAAGCCTGAAAAACGGCATGGAGGAATTCATTAAAAATCCCCAAAGTATCTCGTATTGCTACGACTGCGTAAAGGCGAACGAGCACGCCGACGAACAATTCTTTAAACTTTTTGAAAGCGAAAATTAAAAGCCGAATCAGACAAAACAAATAAAAAAGGCCCCCTTTGGGTACCGAAACTGTGTTTTTACAGCCTTGGCACCCAAAGGGGGTTCTTATTTTTTAGTAACGTCCTGAAAATAGAGTTCTTAATTTTGAAGAAAGCCTTTTGAAAAAAATTACTGCTTTGCCTGCTCGGCTTTTCTTGCCGCGCGCGCCGCTTTCAAGGTTTCCTGCGCCTGTCTTTCAATTTCAAGCTTTGAGGCCTTTTCCCGCGCTTTTAAGGTTTTGCGGGCTTTGTGATTTTCAACAAAGCTTGTAAAGCCGAACAACGGCTTTGTGAAAAGAATCAGCAAAAAGTCTACGCCGCCGACAACGATGAGTATAAGGAAATATCTGCCCACGGTTTTGAGGTAGTCCGCCGCTGTGCTGGCGCTTAAAATTCTTGCGATGATGTAAATGGTAGCCACGGACAAAAGCCCAATCACTACGCCGTCTATGATCTTAATGATGGTTTTGTTTTTACCCTTTTCTAAAAAAGCGTTTATTTTTGACATGAGATGTCACTTCCGTTTCATAATATTAGGCAGGCCGAAAGCCGAAAAAGACAAACGCTTTCTTTCGCTACCGATATTAAAATTATACTATAACTTTTCGGCAGTGTCAACCACACAAAACGATTGAATCGCAATCGTTTTTAAGGAAAGTCCAACCGCTTGGCAATTTTGCAGGATCGCTCCCCTCAGTACAACAAGGCGGCATTATGAGTGCCGCATTGCGGTGCGAAAAGGTGCCGGAAAGTTTAAATCCCCAAGCGCACAAATCCGAAAATGCCGAAGCAGCAGGTCGCAGAGATTTAAAAATTCGGCTTTGATCATTGAAACTCCGACCGCGAGAAAACCGGCAGTGTCCCTGCGCGCCGCGCGGAGTTTTCCCGAAAAGGGAAAACTCCGCTGCCCTCTCAAGAAACGCCTTTGGCGCTTTTGAGGGGGCGCCGACAGGCGGCGGCGCGCAGAGGTACTGTCGGTTTTCTCGCGGTCGGGGTTCAATTCTAATTGTTTGGTTTTGCACGCACCAAGTTTTTTTCTGCCCCTCCCTTAAAAAAACGAACTCAGGATCACTTGTTTGCCCGGTCTTCGGCTGACAAGCGTCGCCCCCCATTTTAGCGAGGGGGGTTAAGTATTATCTTTTTATATCTGCACAAATTCGAAAAAATCATCATAAAATAGGCAGAGGAGATGAGAAAACGTGAGTAAAAGTATTGAAGACTACAAAACTGAGCTGATGCAATATTACGCCGCGCACCGTGCCCTGCCGGTTGCTGCGCGGCCGGTTCGGCCGATCGGTGACGGTGAAATTACGAATGCCCAAAATATGACGGGAAACGGTGATACACAAAACACCGGCGACAGCCAAAGCACGGACAACAGCAGAAACAACGGCAGTGAGCGGAACACTGATGGCGGCAGAAACAACGGCAACGCCGGAAGCAATTTCAGCAATCGAAGCACTTTTAGCGGTCAGGACACCGCCGAAAGACAGAATACTGCCGATGATCAAAGCCGCACCGAGAAGCGTGAAAACGCCGATGACCGCTTTTCTTTGAGCGGAGCACAAAATGAACTGCCGCGGCCGGACGCACAAATTGAATACGATACCCGCCGCGAACACGAGGGAAAAGGCGTTGCGCCGCCGTCAATTCCCGAAGGCGAATACACAAGAAAGCAGACGGTGACCGATTACGAACCGCCAAAAGCACCCGAAAAAGGACAAATGGGCGAAGGCAGTCTTGTTGTTTTCGTCACCCATTCCAGAGGCCTTTATCCGGTGGAAAACGCCACAGTCAGAGTGGCAAAGAAAAGCGGAGAACCGATTGTGACGGAACGCACCGATTCCAGCGGAAAAACACCGCCGCTGACGCTGCCTGCGCCCTCTAAGATCTATTCCGAAACGCCGGGTGAAAACGCCGCCGACGTATCGGAGGGCTACGACGTGCGCATTGACGCAGACGGCTTTGTTTCCGTGATTATTCAAGGAGTGCCGATCTTTGACGGGGTGAAAACACTGCAACCGATCGACTTGGTTTCCCTCAGCGCGGCGCCCGGGCCCGGACCGACCGTGATTAAATGCAACAATTCCTACACACTGTGAGGTGAGACCATGGCGATTGTAAAACCGGTGATACCGGAAACCATAACCGTACATCTCGGCAGACCCGACCAGACTGCCGAAAATATTACCGTGCCGTTTTCGGACTATGTAAAAAATGTAGCGTCCAGCGAAATCTACCCCACCTGGCCCGAAAACGCACTCAGAGCGAATATATACGCAATCACCACCTTTGCACTGAACCGAATTTATACCGAATGGTACCGCTCACGCGGGTATAATTTTGACATAACAAGCTCCACTACCGTGGATCAGGCGTTTGTGAAGGATCGGGAGATCTTTGGCAACATCAGCGCTTTGGTCGATGAGCTTTACAACAACTATGTCGTGCGGGAAGGCGAGGTTCAGCCGTATTTTACGCAGTTTTGCAACGGCACGACCGCCACGTGCGACGGTCTTTCCCAATGGGGAACGGTGAGCCTTGCCAACCGCGGCTACACGCCTTACGAAATTTTGCAGTATTATTACGGCGGCAATATTAACATTATACGCAACGCGCCGGTGCAGAATATTGAGGAATCCTACCCCGGACGACCGCTGAAGATCGGCGTGGGCGGCAACGGGGTTGCCACCATACAGACCCAATTAAACCGCATTCGCAGAAACTATCCCGCCATTCCGAGAATCAACGATCCGAGCGGTATTTACAATATTGAAACGGAAAACGCGGTGCGGAAATTTCAGGAGATCTTTGATCTGCCGGTGAACGGCGAGGTTGACAAGGCCACCTGGTATCGAATTAAAAAATACTATGTCGCCATTAAAAAGCTGGGCGAGCTTGTGGGCGAGGGGCTGAGCTATAACGAGGCGCAGACGCCCTTTGCCCAGGACATTCATTACGGTATGCGCGGCATTGACGTGAGTGTGGTTCAGTATTATCTGAATGTAATTTCCTACTATAACCCGAATTTGAACGCCTTGCCGATCGACGGTGTATTCGGCGACGAAACCCTAAACGCTGTGGAGAGCTTTCAGCAGGAATACGGTCTGCCGATCACCGGCGTGGTGGATCGGGCTACCTGGAACAAAATGGTTTCGATCTACGACAATATTCTTGAAAACCTGCCGGGCGGATACCAAAATGAATTCGGCAAGCTGTATCCGGGAAAGGTGATCGCTTACGGTGCGCGCGGCGAGGACGTCCGCGATGTTCAGACCTTTTTGAACACCATTTCAAAGAGTATTCCGGCCGTGCCGTCGGTTACGGTGGACGGTGTTTTCGGCGAAAAGACGCGCGCCGCGGTGGAAAGCTTTCAGCGGCTGTACGGCCTGCCGGTGAACGGCTACGTCGGCGTGGTGACTTGGTATAATCTTGTGCTTCAGTACGAACAGCTGATCAACGAGGGGCAGTAACAAAGCGACAGTGCCGAGAGAAAATATCGGGTGGCAAAATGCCGAAACGGCAACAAAAATGCATCGTTTTTTTGAGAACGGCGGTTGCGGCACAACAGCGATTTTTTTGGCCGCTCCCTCAAAAAAATCCGGCAATCCCCTTCGCGCGGACAGCAGTACTTTTAAAAAAGCAATTTTAAAAGTACTGCTGTCTTCGGCCAAATGGGCCGTTTGGCCGCCGCCGTTATCACGGCGGCGAGCGAAAGGAGCTGCCGCAGAACCCGACCGCGATGAAACCGGCAGTTTCCCTGCGCGCCGCCGCCTATCGGCGAAATCTCCCCCAAAAAACGCCCTTGGCGTTTGGGGGAGATTTGGCGGTGTTTTCCCTTTTCGGGAAAACACCGCGCGGCGCGCAGGGAAACTGCCGATTTCATCGCGGTCGGGTTCAAGCTTTTGAGGAGAGATTTACGGATTCGCACGCAAGGCGAACAATAAAAATTAAGAACCAGCCTAAAACGGTGTATTTTCGGCGTATTTTCACTTGTCGTCTTTATAAGGCGGAAAGCCTTATTGCATCCTCCGCGTAAAAATCCGCACAAAAATTCACTCATTTTAGGTCGCAGATTTTTTCCTGTAACGGATTTTTTGCAGTGCAAGGCATAAAACGCAGCGAATATTTTCGGATTAACGAGAATTTTAACACAGCAAGGCGGAAAATCCGCAGCGAAAAACCCAGTTCGGATTATTATTGTTTGCCTAGGCTGACGAGCGTCGATCCTCCGACTTTTATTGTTCACCCAAAAGACAGAATAAAACCGCCGCAAACGGTGCACCGGCTTCCCTCTTTTTAGAGAATCAGCACGGCCGTTTGCGGCGGTTTTTTAATATTGTCTTTTTTTATGGAATTTTAAAAGCCTATTTAAAAGCGATTTCAAGGGGGAAAAACGCGCTTTTTACCGCGTCTTTTTTCTTATAACCGTGGAATAACTGCTGTAATAATTTTTGCCGTTCACGGTCTTATAAGCGCGCACCTTTACATAGTAAGTCTTTTTGGCGCGAAGCCCCCTTAAAGTGAATTTTCTACTTTTGGTCGCACCGGCGTATTGATATTTACCATTCTTTGAAGTCGCATAATACACGCGGTAACCGGTGGCACCGCTCACCTTTTTATAGCTTACATTCAGTGATTTTTTGGCGGCCGAAACGCTGACAGACGGCGTTTTGAGCTTTGCCGGACACTGGAGCTTTGTATAGCTTCCCGTGGCGGTCTTTTTACCCCTTACCGCATAAGCACGCACACGGAAGGTGTAGGTCGTGCCGGCTTTTAAGCCTTTGACGGTCACGGAAGTAGACTTGCCCTTATAAACGCGCTTGTAGCTTTTGCCGGAAAGCTTATAAACCTCGTAACCGGTCGCGCCGCTCACCTTTTTCATGCTGAGCTTTACACTGCCCGACTTGGCAGTTGCCGAAACCGTGGGGGCTTTTAAAACGACCTTACTGATCGTAGCCTTTTGCACCGCTTTGCAAACCGTGCAGGTGCGCGATTTTTGGCCGGTTGCATAAAGCGTGGCTTTTTTCAGCGTTTTCCAAGCGCCGTATTTGTGCCCGGTCGCTTTGATGGTTTTCGGTTTTTGGACCGTGGCTTTGCAAACCGTACAAACCGTGCTTTCGGTGTAACCCGCCTTTGTGCAGGTCGGCTTTTTGCCGGCAACCTTTTTCTCTTTGTGCGGCAGCTTTTTAAGAACTTTACCCTCCTGGAGCGTTGCTCCGCAGTCTGCACAGACGCGATCGCCGGAATATCCCTCCTCTTTGCAGGTGGCGGTAACCTTATAAAGCAGCTGTACCGCGCTTTCCGGGTGCGTGCAGGTGACACCGCGCAGGGTGAGATAATTGTGGCTGACCACGCGGTCGCCCCAATAGCCAACAACCTGTACCGTATTTTTATTGCCCTCGCCGGCATTCAGCATTTCGGGGGTCAGCAAAAAGCTTAAAACCTCTGAAAGATCTTTTGAAAATGTACCCACGACCGTGCCGTTCACTAAGATTTCCACCTTATTTGTGCCGAAATCGTCGTAAGTGGAGATCTGAAGCAAAACACGGTTGCCCGACGGAAACACGGCCGACGCCGCACCGTTTTGGGTGTCCTCTTTAAGCGCCTTCCCGTTTGGTAACGTGGCAAAAAGCGAGACATCGTCTGTTTGAGTATACGCGGTGATCGTACCGTAATCGGTCACGCCCGCAGCACTTGTCTGCGACTGTAGGGAATCCCACAGAGTGTCCTCGGTCATAAACTGTTCGTCTAACCATTCCAGACGATTTTTAAGCCACTGCTTCATGTTGGCATAGTCTTTTTCGTAGCCATTGCGCCACTTCCAAATGGAGGTATTTTTTAAACCGGATTCACGAAGCTTTTGGTAGCTTTTTTCCATATATCCGCCGTCGGCGATCATATTTTCAAACATCGGGCGGTATTTCCAGTAGCACTCCTCCGCTAACATGACAAAATATGGATCGGCCACGACCTCCTTATACCACAGGTTCATTTGCGGATTGCGCTTATAAAACCAGGTCTGCCAACGGTCGTAAAGATCGGACGTGCCGTAACCGGCGGCAGTAATATCCATGTCCCAAATCGGGCCAAAGGTCAGCTTGCCGTCCACGTCCTTATACATAAAGTTGCTGTTATATCCGGCGTCCCAGTTAAAAAACACCTCGTTGACCATCCACCATTTTACCATGCTGTCCATATTGCACAGCTCGTTATACCGCACACGTTTTCCGCCGTATTCCGTGGTGAAATCCTCGGAACAACAGGCGTCTTCAAAGGCCGAAACATAAGTTTTTATATAAGAAAGCATGGTGCTGTTTGACTTTAAAAATTCCGGCCTTTTAATGTTGACATTGAGCTTTGAACCGGTTTTAAAGCTGGACACCTCGTCGTCATGGGTGTCCATTTCCAGTAAGTAGCCGCCGTTCACGCTCGGCAGTTCCTTTTTATAATAATCGGACACCTTATAAATAACGCCGTTATAGGTAAATCTTCCCTGCGTGACCCAGCCCAGATTTTCCACCAGAAAATCTTCCAGCTTACCTTTCTTTACATCGGGGTGCTGTTTGTTCACCGCCTTTGCAATATCGCCGGCCGTGTCCTCCCAGTTGTAAATATTCACACGGCTTTTGCCCACGCGAATCTGCTCGCACAAAAGATATACACCGGCGTAATTGCCGTTGAGATAAACGTCTACCCAATCGGACGCCATATAGGTAAGCCCCATTTCGCCCGAAAGATCGTAAGACATTTTGTTACGCAAAAAGTCCTCGTCCCAGTAGCAGGAGATCAGCACCCAGTGCTTGTTTTCACCCATGCCGAAAATATTGGTCTTTTTATCGAGCTTTAGCTTATAAGACTTCTTAGGGAACGCCGTCCAGGAGGTATTGCCCCGACCGCGGATCTCCGTTTTTCCGGAATACTGCACCGCGCCGGCGTAGTCCTTGTTGCCGTAAATATTCAGGTCGGCGCTGATATAATCCACCTTGCTGGTAACGTCTTTTCCGGTTTCGGTGTCAATGGTCACCACCGAAAGCTTGCTTAAATAAATGCTCTTCTTTGTCACCTGCGTGCCGTCCGGCTTTAATAAAACGCATTTTAAGGTCTTACCAAGGTCGGTTTCGGCCACGGTGTAGACGGAATCGGTGACCTCTGACAGCACTTCGTCCAGATACCACGCATAGCGGTATTCCCCCACGGCCTCGGACCCGGTCAGCAGGGTGCGGACCTCGTCGCCGGCTTTATAATAGCTTTTTTCAAAGGCAAGCTTTACATCGGGGTAGTTTTCCGTTGTCAGCTGCGGGTCGCCGAATACCACGTGTGCATAGCTGCTGTCGCTGTAATTATACAGCGTGATCTTTACCGTGCTTCCGGCATCGGCGCGCATTTCAAAGCTATAGCCGCAGTGTGCCTTGAAGGTGGGTGAAATATATTCTGTAACATCGTCCACCTGCACGGAAATACTGCAATTTTCTTTGTAATAGGTCGTTGCGCCTTCCTGAGGACCCGGCACATGATAGCAAACGCCTACCCGACCGCTGAAGGTATTGTACCCCTGCGGTACGGTAAAGGTGATGGAAATACCGTTTTCACCGGCCGCATGATAGCGAAAACCGTGGTTGTAATCCGTAAAGGTGGTGCCATTGTCGCTGCCAATGCGAACAGCGCCCGAAAGATTACTGCTGCTGCACTGATACGCCGTGTATTGGCTATCCTTCATGTCAACGCTTGCCTCACCGTTCTCGATCATATTTACAAGATAAAGCGGACCTGCGGCGAATGCGTCCACGGGAACGACCGCAAACACACTGACTGCCAGCAGCAGTGAGAAGAATAAACTTAGAATTCTTTTCAAAATAAACACCTTCCAAAATATAAAATATATCATCTTTGCAAAAAGACGGTCGGTTTTAGCGTGACGGTTTCTTTATCTCGTCAGCCTCTGTTGCTGCCCGACCTTATAAAGCCGCTTCGCTTTGTAGGTTTTTTAGAAAATCCGGGGCTTGTGAGCGGCAATTATTATGAATTCATTATATTAAAATTCCGGCGAAATTGTAAGTGACAGAATAGACAATAAATGCGGCGGCGATTTGTGAGATTTAACAATAAGGCGAAAACGGATTTAAAAATTGCCCATACTATCCCATTATAATATAACATTTTGACAAGTTTCACGGTATTGACGAACCGTTTTGTCCGTGCTAAAATTACCTTGAAATCAAAAGTGCTTGGAGCACATAAAAGGCTTTGGGCTTTGTGCGGCGTTTTCCGCGCAATTCCGCCCGAAATATAGAAAGGAAGATTTTTATGTTCGTTAAAAAGCCGCCGATGGGCTGGAACTCCTGGAACACCTTCACCCACGCGATCAACGAAGAACTGATCATGCAAACTGCCGACATTATGGCAAATGAAGGCTACTTAGAAGCCGGCTACGAATACTTAGTGATCGACGACTGCTGGTCGGAAAGAGAGCGCGACAAAAACGGGAATTTGGTTGCTGATCATGAAAAATTCCCCCACGGCATGAAATATGTTGCCGATTATGTACATTCCAAAGGTTTGAAATTCGGTATGTACTCCTGCGACGGCATTCTGACCTGCGCCGGTTATCCCGGCAGCTTCGGCCACGAATTTGAGGACGCAAAATACTTTGCAGAGGTCGGCGTGGATTATTTAAAATACGACAACTGCTACAAGGTTGCAAGCGTGCCGAACACCACCACCTACCAAAAAATGGCCCTTGCATTAAAGGCAAGCGGCAGAGATATTGTATTTTCCGCCTGCAACTGGGGCACCGAGGACGTACACACCTGGGCGCGCTCCAGAGGTACCGATCTGTTCCGCTCCACCGGCGATATTTTCAACCACTTTGAAAGCATGCAGAATATTGCCGACAGCCAAAAAGATAAATTGGCTTTTGCCGGTCCCGGCTGCTACAACGACGTTGATATGCTGGTTGTGGGCATGAAACCGAAAACCGACGAAAGCGGTGCCGGTGTGCAGGGCGACGGCATGACCGAGGGCGAACAGCGCTATCACTTTGCCTGGTGGTGCATGGTGGGTTCTCCTCTGATGATGGGCTGCGATCTTCGCGATGTTTCCGACGAGGCCAAAAAGCTGATGCTCAACAAAAACCTCATTCGCATTAACCAGGATATTGAGTGCCGTCCGCCTTACATGGCCGGTCACAAAAACGCCTGGTTCCGCAATCTTTCAAATAATGAGTACGCTTTAGGCTTCTTTAATGACGCCGAGGACGGCGGTTGGCCTCCGGTTTCTTATCTTTCATTTAATGAGATCGGCCTCACGCCGAACTGCGGCTACGGCCTGGAGCTTACCGACGCCTTCACAGGTGAAAAGGTCGGCGTTTTTGAACACGATTTCAAAGTAAAAGTACCCGGCCACGACTGCGCCATGTATCTTGCAAAGGTTGTTAAGCTTTCATGACGGAGCTTTGCTGCAAGTGCCAAAAAAAGCTGACGTCCAATGAGATCGGGCTTCATAAAAAGCTTGTTAACCGTGGCGCTACCGAATATTTATGCATGAAGTGCTTAGGAGAACACTTTCGTGTATCCGAGGAGTTTTTAAAGCGAAAAATTGACGAGTTTCGCATGCAGGGCTGCACTTTGTTTTTGTGAGTTCACAAGAACCGGGTGCCGCACGTAAAAAAGCCGACTTGTCAACCATTACCCCCTAGGCTGACGAGAGTCGAACTCGTCAGCCTAGGCGAACAATAATAAATCCGAACCCGCCTAAAACGGCGGAATATCGGCGCTTTTTTTGGCCCTTCGTCGCCCATAGGCGTTCGCCTTATGCGCTCCTCAAAACCAAAAATCTCTCAATCTTACGCACGTTTTAGGTCGTAGAATTTTGTCAATGTGGCAATTTATAAAAAGACAAGGCAAAAACGCAGGTAATCCTTTGTGGATTGCCGAGTATTTTAACGTGGTATTTTTATAAATTGCCTCGCCAAAA
>CADAVL010000047.1 GCA_902791335.1 Oscillospiraceae bacterium | reverse complement strand
TAAAAAAATTTTTTTAAAAGCCCCTGCGCTCCCCAAAACCGAAAATTCGGTTTTGGGCCCACGGTTTTTGCAAAGGCAAAAACCGTGGGCGCCGCGCGCGACCCCCGAACAGCGCGCTCCCGAACAGCGCGACCCCTCAAAAAAACGCCGCGCGACCCTCTGAGCGGCGGCCGGCGAAGTTTGCGCCGACAAGGATTGGAAAACGGCAATCGCCCGCCTTATCTTGTTAAACCAAAGAAAAATGCAGCGTTTTGCCGAAAGAATAGACAAAACAACAATGACCCCCCGAAGCCCGAAAAGCTTTTTAAATATATCAAAAGGAGTGTGACCGGTGGCCGTGACCTCACAAAAAATACCGTTAGTAGCAGTTTGCGGCCCGACCGCGTCCGGCAAGACCGCCCTCGGCGTCGGCCTTTCAAAGGCGTTCGGCGGCGCGGTGATCTCGGCCGACTCCATGCAGATTTACCGTGGGATTCCGGTTGCCACCGCGCAGCCGACCGAGGAAGAAAAATGCGGCATTCCCCACGATTTAATGGGATTTTTAGACCCCGGCACCGAGTTTTCGGTGGCCGATTACTGCACGCTGGCGCACAAAGCCATTGAAAATGCCTACAAAGACGGCTTTTTGCCGATTTTGGTCGGCGGTACGGGGCTTTATGTGGACTCGGTGATCAGCGATATTGATTTTTGCGACTGCGGCAGCACGGAGGTTCGCGAAAGACTTCAAAAAGAGCTTTCGGCCGTTGGTGCTTTGAACCTTTACGAGCGGCTGAAAGCCGTGGATCCCGAAGCGGCCAAAAAAATTGAGCCGAACAACACGCGCCGTATTATTCGCGCGCTGGAGGTTTTTGAAGTCACGGGAATCCCGTTCAGCAAGCAAAACGAGCTTTCGCGCAAAAGGCCTTCGCGATACGAAACGCTGAAGCTGGTTGTAAACTTTAAAGATCGGGAAAATTTATATAAAAGAATTAATGAACGGGTAGATAAAATGCTCCAAAACGGTCTGATAGACGAGGCTTTGCGCGTGCGAAGCGACCTTCGCGAAAACGGCGCCGGACAGGCCATCGGTCACAAGGAGCTTTACCCTTATTTTGACGGAAAATGCACTTTAAAGGAAGCGGCTGAAAGCCTGAAACGTGCGACCAGGCGCTATGCCAAGCGGCAGTTGACGTGGTTTTTGCGCGATCCGTCGGCCACGGTCTTATATGCCGACACGTGCGATGTTTTAAAAGAAGCCGAAGCGATTGTCGCGGCGTGGCTTCAAAATTTTCAGCTTGAAGATATCGCTTTAAAATCGGCAGCAAAAGCGGCGGAAATTCCGGCAAAAAATGCCGCAGAAGAAGCACCGAACGTTTCAAAAGAAGAAACCGAAACCGCCGAACGTTCCCAAAAAGCGGCGGTTGCGGACGACCGAAAATTTATTGGCGGCGAACAACAAAAAAGGGAGGTCCAATAAAATGCAGGAAAGATCCGGCGGAAAAGTGATCAAATGGGTTTTGCTGATTTTGGTGGCGTTTATTGTGCTTTTTCAGCTTTACCAGTCCCTTTACAGCCCTGTAACCACCGGCTCGGTGGTGCATTATGAAACCTACAACGGCATTGAGATCAATGCGGTTGCCATTCGCGACGAGCAGGTATTGACCACTTCTGACAGCGGCGTTTTAAGCTATGCAGTGAACGACGGCGAAAAAATCGAACGCGGCGGCGTGGTGGCCGATATTTATGCAAGTGAGGAGGACGCCGACACCGAAACCGAGATCGAGCAGATGGAAAACACCATTAAGGATCTTGAGGACGTCAACGGCGTGAACAATTCTCAGGCGGTGGACATCGACCTGCTGGATTCCAGGATTGACACGGAGCTTTTAAGCCTTGTAAATGAATCGGCCACCGGCAAAATCGACGCCGGCAAGGAGATTGCTTCGGAGCTTTTAAAGCAGCTGAACCGTCGGCAGATCGCCACCGGCGTTTCCAGTGATTACACGTCTTTGATCAACAGCTACAAAGCGCAGCTGCAAGCATTAAAGGCACGCAAAAACGGCGCGAAGGCGCACGTCAAGGCCAAAAAATCCGGCTATTTTGTTTCGGGAACCGACGGCTACGAAACTGAGCTGAAAACAAACGGCCTTTCAAAGCTCACGGCTGACAAATTGGCGGCTGTCAAGCCCTATCGCAAGGATTATACCGGCACCGTGGTGGGCAAGATCGTTTCCGATTACGAATGGTATTTGGCCGCAACCGTGTCGCTCGACGACAGCTTAAAGCTGAAGCCGGGCGAAAATTACACGCTTTTAACCAACTTTGAAAGCTGCCCGAAGCTTCCTGTTACCGTAAAAAGGATCAACAAAGGTACCTCGGGCGATAAAGCAGTGGTGGTTTTCTCCTGTACTTATATGAACAGCGACCTTGCCACCATGCGAAGCCACAATATGACGGTGGTGCTGGAAACCTATTCGGGCCTTTCTGTAAGCTCCCGTGCCGTGCGGTTCGTAGACGGCAAAAAGGGCGTTTATGTGCTGTCTGGTTCGGTGATCAGCTTTGTACCCATTGAGGTGCTTTATGCCACCGACAACTACTGCATTTGTGAAATGAAAACGACCGGCGTACGTTTAAAGCTGTACGACGAAGTAATTATAAAGGGGAAAAATCTTTATGACGGAAAAGTTATCGACTGAGGAAATTGCGGAAAAAACGAAAATTTTTGATGAAAATTTCAAGGACATAAAGGAGCGGGTTGCCGCCGCGGCCGAGCGCTCCGGCAGAAGCCCTCAGGATATTATCCTGCTTGCCGCCACCAAAACCGTGCCGGTGGAGGTTGTCAATCACGCCATAGAAAAGGGGCTTTTCTATATCGGCGAAAACCGCGTACAGGAGTTTTTGTCAAAGGAAGCGGCGCTTTTGCCGGTGCACCGTCACTTGATCGGGCACCTGCAAACCAATAAGGTGCGCGATATTGTGGGCCGTGTTGAAATGATCGAATCGGTCGATTCACTAAAGCTTGCGCGCGAAATTTCCAAGCAGTCCGAAAAGCTTGGGATCACCACCGATATTTTAATTGAGGTCAACATCGGAAGCGAGGAAAACAAATCGGGCGTCGCACCCGAAATTTTGGAAGAAACTGTGGAAGAAATCGCCAAATTACCGTTTGTAAAGATCCGCGGACTCATGGCAATTCCGCCCATTTGCTCCGAGAACGCACAAATTCGCAAATATTTTAAAAAAATGCAGCAGATATTTGTTGACATGAGGGGCAAAAACATAGATAATAGTAGTATGGAGTATCTTTCTATGGGTATGTCTCACGATTTTGAAATAGCCATTGAAGAGGGCGCCAACATTGTGCGTGTGGGGACGCTGCTTTTCGGCAAACGAAACTATACTTAAAAAGGAGTTTTAGCAATGGGATTTGGAGAATGGCTGAAGGACATTGTCAGCGTTCCGGCTGACGGCGAAGAGGAACAGGCGGTCAACGAGCAATCGGCCGCAGAGGAGGAAGCCGCAGAGCCGGCACAGCCCCAGCCAAAAAGCCGCTTTTTCGGTGCAAAAGAGGCCCGCGCGCCCGAAGCACCGGTCACCCGTCCGGCTTCCAACATCAAGGTGGTTTTGGCAAAGCCGGAAAACTTTGAGGACGGCCGTTCCGTGGCCGATCATCTCAACGCCAAGCGCACGGTGGTTTTAAATCTTGAGGGCACAAACAAGGATATCTGCCGCAGACTTATCGACTTTTTAAGCGGTGTGGCTTACGCCAACGACGGCCAGATCAAAAGAGTAGCCAACTCAACTTATATCATCACGCCGCGCTCGGTGGACGTTATGGGCGACATGATTTTGGACGAGCTCGAAAACAGCGGTCTTTATAATAATGTCTGATATTGACATTTGCGACCGTGTGCGTGACGCTCAAAGGCTCGCAGATTCGCGGGATATTCCACAGTTTGTCGGCTTTTTGTCGCCTTTGGAGGCGGCCGCGGCCGAACCGCTGTTAAAGGGCGTGCGGCATCGGTTTTTCGGCGGATTTGGAAGCGCCGAACGAACCTTTTTAGGAATTTTTCCGGACTGGGTCGATCGGCAAAACGAGCAGTCGCTTTTTCCCATAACACCCATTACTTTTCGGTTTAAGCCGGAATTTCCGCTTTCTCACCGCGATTTTCTCGGTGCAGTCATGGCGCTGGGCGTTACCCGCCGCTCGGTGGGCGATATTTTGGTAAAAAAAGGCGCGGCTGTCTTGTTTGCCGCCGCGGCACCGGCCAAGCTGATTTTAAGCGAGGTCACCAAGGTAGGATCGGTCGGCGTACTTTTGGGCGAAGGACTGCCGGAGGACTTTCATTTTGAAAAAGACTTTGAGGACGGTTCTGCCACGGTGCAGTCCTTGCGGCTTGATTCGGTGGTAGCGCAGCTTTCAAACAGCAGTCGCAATAAAGCTGCGGAACTGATTTCAGACGGGCTTGTTTCGGTCAATTCCGTTGCCCGGCAAAAGGGTACGGCGGTCGTGCGCGAAGGCGATATTTTAAGCGTTCGCGGCCACGGAAAATTTCTGATCGAATCCGCAGCGGATCATTCCAAAAAAGGCAGAATTATTCTCAGGTGGAAAAAATATATTTAAGGGGATAGTAATATGACAGCAGATGAAGTACGCAGCGTTGTGTTTCAGAACGCCACCATCGGCGGTTATAAAAAATCGGACGTTGACCTATTTTTAGACGAGGTAGCCGTTTGCATTGAAAGCATGACGGCAAAGATCCGCGCTTTGGAAAAGGAAAAGTTTGAATCGGGCAGAACCTCCGGTGCACCGGTGATCGCACAGCCGGCTCAAGCGGCACAAATCCCCAAAAAGGCAGCGCCGCAGGAAGCGCCCAAAGCGGAAGCACCCAAACCGTCCGCCGGCGCGGGCGGCGTTTCGGACATCGGTCTGCAATCCCTGCTTTTGCGCGCACAAAAGCTTGCCGAGCAGATTGAAAGCGAGGCAAAAGAGGCCGCAAGTCAGCTGCTGCAAAAATCGGCTGAGGACGCCAAGGACATTATCGCCCGTGCCGACAGCCAGGCGGAGGACACCACCCAGAAAGCCAATGCGATTTTAGCCGAGGCCGAGCGCAAGGAGGCTTCCATTTCGGCCGCTGCCAGAGCCGAGGCGGAAAACATCATCAACGAAGCGGTTGCCCGCTCCGGTCAGATGCTCACCGCAACGCGTGAAAAACTCAAGGCGGAGCAGGAATCCTGCGAAAAACTGCGCACGGAATTCAAGCAGGTTCGCAGCGTGATTGTCGGCTTTTATGAGGAGCAGCTGCGCGAACTGCGCGCTGTGGATCTTTCAAGAAAAGCGGCGGAGCAGGAAACCCCCTCTTTAGAAAATACCGCAGTTTCCACCCCGAAAACTGCTGAGAAAGCGGACGAGGGAAAGACTTTGTCTGACGAAAGAAAAGCGGAGCCGGCGCCTGCGGCGGCCGAATCCGCCGAAAAGCACGCGCCGCAAAACGAAAAGAAAGCCGCCGAAAGCACGGATATTTCTTCTCATTCCGCGCCGGAAATTCAGCTGAATCTCGGCGAAGTGTCTGACGAGGACAATAAATAATACAAAAATAAAGAAGGCCTCTGAGGAATTTTCAAAAAATTCTTCAGAGGAGCTTTTGTGCTGAGGGCAGATGCGAAAACATCTGAACCCCCTAAAAACGAATTCGAAATGATGATTGCCCGACCATTGACAGACGGGTAAAAAATCGCTCAGTTTCGCATTTTTATAACAATCGTTCGGAGGAATTTTTAAACTATGACCCTTGTAATCGCTGCGGTACTATCGGGAATATTGGTGATCGTTGATCAGCTGACCAAGGCGGCCGTGGTCGCCTATTTCGGCAGTCGGGCCTTTTCGGTTACCGTAATTCCCGGCGTGCTGAGCCTTTGCCACGTGGAAAACACCGGCGCGGGCTTCAGCATTTTTTCAGGCAAAACCGTCTTTCTGATTTTGTTCACCGCCGCCGCCATGGCTTTTATTTTGTATCTCATGATCAAGCGCTGCTATAAGCACCCCTTGACCGATTGGGGCTTTTGCCTTGTTTTGGCAGGCGGTGTGGGCAACATGATTGACCGCGTTTTCAGAGGCGGCGCCGTGGTGGATTTTATCCGCACCGATTTTATAAATTTTCCGGTTTTTAACGTGGCGGATATTTGCGTTACCGTGGGCGCCGGACTGATCATTCTTTACTTTATTCTTGACGCGGTGCGCGAGGGCAAAAAGAAAAATGCGGCACCGACGGAAAGTCCTAACGGTTCTGTTTCTCAAACCGATTGTACGGCAGAAAATAAGCCCGAAAGTGACAAACCGGCGGACGGCGCGCTGGCGAACAACAACGCTGAGCGCGAGGAACCGACAGACGACGGACCGACGGCCGATGAGCCGACGAGCGGCAACACCGGGCGCGGAGTGCCGACCGACGACAACAATGAGAGCAAAAAACCGAGTACCGACGAAACTTTTAAGGACAATACAAAAAATGCAGACCGTTGAACTGATTTGCGAAGAAGCCTTTGACCGACTGGATCGCTTTCTTTCGGAAAATGTGGACGACCTCACCCGATCTGCGGCAGTTTCATTAATTGAAAGCGGTGCGGTCACCTTAAACGGTGCGGTGCCAAAGAAAAAGCAAAAGCTTTCTGTGGGTGATAAGGTCGTTTTAAATATTCCCGACCCACGGCCGGCCGACGCACAGCCCGAAAATATACCGCTCGATATTGTTTTTGAGGACGAGGAGCTTTTGGTGGTCAATAAGCCGCGCGGCATGGTGGTGCACCCGGCACCCGGAAATTATGAGCACACGCTGGTCAACGCGCTTTTGTATCACTGCAAGGGCGGTCTTTCCGGTATCGGCGGCGTGGAACGCCCCGGCATTGTGCATCGCATAGATAAAGACACGAGCGGCCTTTTAATGGTGGCAAAAACCGATTTTTCGCACCGATCTCTGGCCGAACAGATCAAGGCGCACAGCTTTAAAAGAGAGTACGAAACCGTGGTGTGCGGCAATATAAAAGACGATGTCGGCACGGTGAATGCACCCATTGGCCGAAGCCTTAAAAATCGCCTGCAAATGGCGGTGACCGATAAAAATTCCAAGCACGCGGTTACGCACTATCAGGTGGTGGCGCGTTTCCCCGGCTTTACACAGCTGAAGCTGAGACTGGAAACCGGCCGTACGCACCAAATTCGGGTGCACATGGCCTATCTCGGGCACCCGGTTGCTGGCGACACCGTCTACGGCGGCGCAAAAAATCTGCCGCAATTGGGCGGCCAGTGTCTGCACGCCGAAACGATCGGCTTTCTTCACCCGAAAACGCAGGAATACATGGAATTTTCCGCACCGCTGCCGCCGTATTTCACTGATTTTTTAAAGCGAATCAAGGAGCATTGAGCATGGGTATTTTTGACGGCTGCCTTTTGGTAAGCGATATTGACGGAACGCTGGCAGTGAACGGCAAGCTGGTTGCAAGAAATCTTGAAGCGGTCGAAAGGTTCAAGGCCGCCGGAGGCGTTTTCACCATTGCTACCGGCCGCGGCCCCACCGCCGCAAAGGCGCTTTGCCAAAAAGCGCGCATCAACGCGCCGGCACTGCTTTCAAACGGATCGGTGCTTTTTGACACGCAAACGGAAACCGTTCTGTCGGCGGAGGATTTAAGCAAAGAAGCCAAAGACTTTACCTATAAAATTTTAGCGAAATTTAAGAACGTCGGCGCGGAGGTTACTTTATCTGACTGCATTTTGACCTTGCAGGAAAACCCGGATACGGTGATTCATCGCGAAAAGGAAGAATTTAAGCTTTTAAAGCTCCCAAAAGCCGAGGCCGTGAAAAACGACTGGATCAAGGTGCTTTTTATGACGAGCAACAAAGAGGAGTACCGAGACCTTTGCGAATATATGGACAAAAACTGCCCGAAAGACAGTCAATTGATGGCGACCTCGCCCACCTTTTACGAGCTGCACCCGAAAGGCGTCAACAAAGGACTGGGGCTCAAAAAGCTTGCAATGCTTTTGAAAATCCCCGAAACCAAAGTGTTTGCCATCGGCGATTATTATAATGACCGCGAAATGATCGCGGCGGCGGCTGTGGGTGCCTGCGTCGCGCACAGTCCCGAAGAATTGAAAACGATCGCACAGTTTGTCGGCGGCAAAACCGAAAATGGCGCTGTAGCGGATTTTATAGATTATTTGACCGAGCAAAAACATCAAAGATAAAAAAGTATCCTTAGCACTTTGGCGTTTTTTAGGCGTGACGGGTTTCCCACCCGTTTGCCGAAATATAAACAATTCAGCGGTTTTTTAAAAATTTTCAAAAGCCGTGCAGGATAAGAAAGGATGAGATGAACTTGGATAACGCAGAAAAGCTATCCTTGCAAAAAATTGCCTGTAAGGTCAGAATGGGGGTCATTACCGGCACGCACAGCGCAAAATCGGGTCACCCCGGCGGCTCGCTTTCCATTGCCGATATTTTGACCTATCTTTATTTTAAAGAGATGAATATTGACCCGAAGGACCCCAAAAAGGCCGACCGCGATCGCTTTGTGCTTTCCAAGGGTCACGCCGCGCCGGCGCTTTATTCCGTGCTGGCTCAGCGCGGTTATTTCGACGTTTCCGAGCTTGAAACGCTCCGCCACATCGGTGCGCGGCTTCAGGGTCACCCCGATATGAAGCACATTCCGGGCGTGGATATGTCCTCCGGCTCTTTGGGTCAGGGAATCTCCGCCGCCTGCGGTATGGCGCTTTCCTCCAAGCATTTTAACAGCGGTTTTCGCGTTTACACCATGGTGGGCGACGGCGAATCCGAAGAAGGTCAGGTTTGGGAGGCCGCCATGTTTGCCGCGGCGAAAAAGCTGGACAACCTGGTCTGCTTCCTCGATTACAACGGCCTGCAAATTGACGGCACGGTGGAAGAGGTCAACAACCCTGCTCCGTTCGATGAAAAATTCCGCGCGTTCGGCTGGAATGTAATTACGATCAACGGACACGATTTCGACGAAATTGAAAAGGCTTTGCAGTCCGCACGTGAAACCAAAGACCGCCCCACCGCCATTATTGCCAACACGGTAAAGGGCAAGGGCGTTTCCTACATGGAAAATCAGGTATCGTGGCACGGCGCCGCGCCGAATGACGAGCAGGCAGAAACTGCTTTAGAAGAACTGCGCGCAGAACTTTCAGCATTGGAGGGCAAAGAATAATGGCAGACGTAGTGAAAATGGCCACCCGTGAAGCCTACGGCAAGGCCTTAGTGGAGGCCGGAAAACAAAACCCCGATTTTGTGGTGTTGGACGCAGACCTGGCCGCCGCCACCAAAACCGGCACCTTTAAAAAAGAATTCCCCAACCGTTTTTATGATTGCGGTATTGCCGAGGGCAACATGATGAGCATTGCCGCCGGTATCGCCGCCACAGGAAAGCGCGTTTTTGCAAG
Source organism: Oscillospiraceae bacterium (assembly GCA_902791335.1). Classification (GTDB taxonomy): domain Bacteria; phylum Bacillota; class Clostridia; order Oscillospirales; family Acutalibacteraceae; genus UMGS1532. The sequence goes on along the minus strand of CADAVL010000047.1, from coordinate 5,537 downwards.
CACCTTTGCCATGTTTGCTGCCGGACGCGCCTTTGAGCAGGTGCGTAATTCCATCGGCTATCCGCATCTTCCCGTGATCATCGGCGCCACCCACGCCGGTATTTCCGTGGGTGAGGACGGCGCGACCCACCAGTGCTGTGAGGACATTGCGCTGATGCGCACCATTCCCGGCATGACGATCATCAATCCGGCCGACGCGACCGAGGCCAAAGCCGCGGTGTTTGCTGCACTGGAGTTGGACGGTCCTTGCTATATTCGTTTCGGCCGTTTGGCACTGCCTGTCATTTTCGGCGAGGATTATCATTTTGAAGTGGGCAAGGGTGTTTCCTTAAAAGACGGCAGCGACGTTACCGTGATCTCCACCGGTCTTATGGTGCACGAAGCGCTCAAAGCGCAGGAGCTGCTCGAAAAAGAGGGCATCTCTTTAAGAGTGATCAACATTCATACTGTAAAGCCGCTGGATCGCGAAATCGTGATCAAAGCCGCCAAAGAAACCGGCGCGATTGTCACGGCGGAGGAGCATTCGATCATCGGCGGCCTTGGTTCTGCTGTGGCCGAGGTAACGTCGGAAGAATGCCCTGTACCGGTCGTCAGAGTCGGCGTGATGGACACCTTCGGAAAATCCGGCCCGGCCAACGACCTTTTGGATCTGTTCCACCTGCGTGCGCCGGATATTGCGGACGCTGCCAAGCGTGCAATGAAAGCGAAGAAGTAATCTTCGGCTTTTTATTGCGTAGGTTTTAGAATATTTCAATGCTTTGAACGCCCCGACTTTAGCTCTTGTAAAAAAGGCTAAAGCCGGGGTGTTTTGCTTTTTTGAAAGGATTCCGGTCTAAAGCATTGCGAGCACCGGAAATTGTTACGGCTGCCGGTTCTTGCAAATCTAAAATAAAAGGGCGCTTTATAAAAAAGATGAAAGAACGGTTTTTGAAAATGGGGGGAAAGAGTGTGCGCAATTTTTTGCAAAACCAACATTTCACCAAGCATTTATACCACAAAAACACAAGAAACTGGGCGCTTTTAAAAAGTGCTTGACGAAGGAGCAACAATCAGTTATAATCACGATGAAAGGCAAATTACCGGAAACTATTACTGGAATTTAAGGAAAAAAATTTATGAAACAAAACCACAAATTAACGGTTAATTTTTTACCAGGTGAGCTTTGGTGGGGCAGTACCAACTGTTTAGGCCACAAGATGCCCTTTTCGGCAAAGACCGAGCTCAAAGAGGATTTCACCAAAACCGCACCGAACGAAACCATGCCGTTTTTCGTTTCCAATTTCGGCCGCGTTATCTTTACAGACAGCCTTTTTAAGTTTGAAATATCCGCCGGTGCAATCACCATAGAAAGCGTCAGGGAAATTCATCTTTCCAAAGAGGGCGACACCTTAAAAGAGGGTTTTATTGCCGCAAGGCGCAAATATTTCCCCATTGACGGCCGTGTTTTAAATCGTGATTTTTTCAAGACCGTGCAGTACAACACCTGGATTGAATGCCTTTATCACCCCACGCAAAGCCACGTTTTAGAATACGCCCACAGCATTATTGACCACGGCTTTGAGCCCGGCATTTTAATGATAGACGAGGGCTGGCACGGCCGCTACGGTCAGTGGGAGTTCGACCGTCTGGCGTTCCCCAACCCCAAAACTATGGTGGAAGAGCTGCACGCCATGGGCTTTCGGGTGCTTTTGTGGGTGGTGCCTTGCGTTTGCCCCGACGGCGAGTTCTTTATTAACAAATATTGTGAGAGCAATGCGCTGCCCCCAGCCGAGCGACTGTTCATTCGCCGCAAGGACGACCCGTATTTCTGTGCGCTCACCCATTGGTGGAACGGCTACAGTGCACTTTTGAACCTTGCGAACCCGACGGATTATAAGTTTTTGGACGATCAGCTGCAGGCACTGATGAAAAACTACGGCATTGACGGCTTTAAATTCGACGGCGGATCCGTGGATATGTATAACGGATTTATTAACGAGCCGAATCTCGATATCGACGCTGCCGCGCTGAACAAGGCCTGGAACGATTTTGCCGCAAAGTACGATTATCACGAATTTAAGGATACTTTTTTAGGTGCTTCTCACGCCACGATTCAGCGCCTGTGTGACCGTTACCATGGCTGGGAAGAAGAAAACGGTCTTGCAAGCCTGATTCCCGATTCTATTGCCCAAGGACTTTTAGGCTACCCATTTATCTGCCCCGACATGGTTGGCGGCGGCGAGTGGAGCTGTTTTACCGAGGGCAAAAAGATTGACGGAGAGCTGTTTGTGCGGTGGGCGCAGTGCTCGGCGCTGTTCCCCATGATGCAGTATTCCAAAGCACCGTGGAGCTGCCTTGACAGCCGCGACTGCGAACTGGTTTTGGCCGCCGGAAAGCTTCATAAAAGCATTTGTGATGAAATGATCGAAATGGTCGCGCGCGCCGAGAAAACCGGCGAGCCGATTCTTCGCAATCTCGAATATAATTATCCCAATAAGGGCTACGCCGAGATCAAGGACGAATTTATGTTGGAGGATCACATTTTGGCGGCCCCCGTGGTTACGCCGAATACTTATGAGAGAAAGGTGATCCTGCCCGAAGGCGTTTGGATTGCCGACGACGGCACCCGTTATGAGGGCGACGCCGAATACCTGATCGACTGCCCCATTGAGCGGCTTATTTGGTTCAGAAAAGAAACGGCGTAAAATTACGAGAAAGCAAGAAACAGTCAAAAGCAAAAACGTACAAAATCCGCGGCGTTGCAGGGTCAAAAATTCTGCAACGCCGCGAATCTTTTATATATACGGTGAAAATTTCTTAATTTCAATTGCAACTGAAAGCCGTTTGTGGTACAATATTTTTTGGCAGTGTCGGGATTTTAAAATCTTCGTTTTTTAAAGTTGGCGGCGCCTTTGAAAAAGGCCGCCCATTATAAAGAGCGTTTAAAAAATCGGCAAAGCATTTTGCGCCGACGCAAAGCCGAATTTATGCCGTTTTGGCGGATGGGATGTTTGAATATGGTTAAAGCAGTAGTTGGAGCAAACTGGGGCGACGAGGGCAAGGGTAAAATTACCGATATGCTTGCCGGCGATTGCGATATTGTTGTCCGTTTCCAAGGAGGCGCCAATGCCGGTCATACAATTAAAAATCAGTACGGAAAGTTTGCACTGCACACCTTACCGTCCGGCTCTTTCAACGAAAACGTGATCAACGTCATCGGAAACGGCGTGGCACTGGACGTAAAAAAGCTGTTGGCGGAATATAATGAAGTTGTTTCCCGCGGCGTTCCCAAGCCGAAGCTGGTGATTTCTGAGCGCGCACAAATGGTGATGCCGTATCACGTTTTGTTTGATACATACGAGGAGGAGCGCCTGGCCGGCAAGAGCTTTGGCTCCACAAAATCCGGTATTGCGCCGTTTTATTCCGATAAATACGCAAAGATCGGCTTTCAGGTGGCCGAGCTGTTCCACGAAAAGGAGCTGCGCGAAAAGCTTGCCCGTGTTTTAGAGGTCAAAAACGTACTGCTGAAAAACCTTTATCACAAACCGGAGATCAGCGTGGACGAGGTCTTTAATGAAATGATGACCTGGCGCGACGGCATCCGCGACATGGTGGGCAACACCCACGTTTTACTGCGCGACGCGCAAAAAGCGGGCAAGACCATTTTGCTGGAGGGTCAGCTCGGTTCTTTGAAGGATCCCGACCACGGCATTTATCCCATGGTGACCTCCAGCTCCACGTTGGCAGGCTTCGGCACGATCGGCGCCGGCGTGGCACCTTATAATATCACCGAAATTTACACCGTGATCAAGGCGTATTCCAGCGCAGTGGGCGCAGGTGCGTTTGTCAGCGAAATTTTCGGTCAAGAGGCTGATCTTCTCCGAAACCACGGCGGCGACGGCGGCGAATACGGTGCAACCACCGGCCGTCCGCGCAGAATGGGTTGGTTCGACTGCGTTGCCACGCGCTACGGCTGCGAGCTGCAGGGCACGACCCACGCGGTGCTCACCGTGATCGACGCCTTGGGCTATCTTGACGAAATCCCGGTCTGCGTTGGCTATGAAATTGACGGCAAAGTTACCACCGAATTTCCTGTGACCGCTGATTTGGAACGCGCAAAGCCGGTATTAAAGGTATTAAAGGGCTGGAAGTGCGACATTTCCGGCATTCGCAAGTATGAAGATCTGCCGAAGGAATGCCGCGAGTACATCGAATTCGTTGAAAAAGAGATCGGCTTCCCCATTAAAATGGTTTCCAACGGACCGGCAAGAGAGGATATTATTCTTCGCTGAGAAGATTTCCGTGAATTTTGAATGCCTGAGGACTTTAAAAAAAGTAAAAAAGCAAAAATCCCCCAAAGCCCGTTTGAAAAGACAAATTCCGGTTTTGGGGGATTTCAAAATCTATTTTCAAGCCTTGAAAGGAGCGCTTTATTCGTGAAATTCAATTCGATCGGCGGCGGATTTGTTGAGGGCTTTTGCCTGATCAAAAGCGTTGAAGTGAAAACAACCGCTAAGGGAATGAAATATCTTGATCTTATGCTGTCCGACAGCGACGGCGAGATCAATGCAAAATACTGGAACTGCAGCGAGGCGGAGCAGGCGTCGTTCGTTTCGGGCGACATTGTAAAAATCCGCGGCTCCATTGCGCCGTACAACGGCGTGGACCAGCTGAAGATTGACCGCATTCGCTCCACGATGCCTACCGACAATGTAAAAGTGGAGGATTATGTGCCGTCTACCGATTGCAGTCCGCAAAAAATGTACGACGCTTTAATGGGCATTGCCGAGGGTTTTGAGGACGCGGAGCTTAAAAAAATCGTGACCGCGATCTATTCGGAGCACCGCGAGGCACTTTTATACTGTCCGGCCGCGTTAAAGCTTCACCACGCCATTCGCGGCGGCCTTTTGTATCACGTGCTTTCCATTGTGCGTCTTGCAGAGGGCGTTTGCGCGGTCTATCCGTTTGTGGATCGCGAGCTGCTCATCGCCGGTGCCATGCTTCACGATATTGCAAAATTAGAGGAGTTTTCGCTTAATAAAACCGGTCTTGTGGAGGACTATTCCGTTCGCGGTAATCTGCTCGGGCACATTCCCATGGGCGCCATGATCGTGGACAACGCCGCAAAGCAGCTGGGAATTTCCGACAATACCACCATGCTTTTGGAACACATGATTTTGTCGCACCACGGCAATCCCGAATTCGGCGCGGCGGTGCGCCCCATGTTTTTGGAGGCCGAGCTTTTAAGCGAGCTGGACTTGATGGATTCCCGCGTTTACGAGATCGCGCACGCTGTAAAAGGTCTTGACGAGGGCAAGTTCTCCGGTCGGCAGTGGGCGCTTGACAATGTAAAGCTGTATAATCACAATCGCCGCAGTGAGGAGCCGTTTGCAAAGCTTTTGTAATTTCGCAGTTTGTTGCATTTTGCAGTGCTTTTGAATGTTCCAAGGGAACAATTGCCGCCGCAAATGATCGGCGCGGCAGTTTTGAAATTCGGCAAAGGTTCTTGTTTTTGGCGGCTGGAATTTTTGCAGCGGCCGCCGAATTTTTTTGTTTTA
>CADAVL010000046.1 GCA_902791335.1 Oscillospiraceae bacterium | reverse complement strand
GCCGTCGTCGCGCATACGACGCAGCACCGCAAACAGCTTTTTGGTTTCCTGAGGTGTTAAAACGGCGGTGGGCTCGTCCAAAATCAAAATATCGGCGCCGCGGTAAAGCGCTTTAATGATCTCCACCGTCTGCTTTTCGGAAACCGACATCTCATAGATCTTTTTGTAAGGGTCAAGCTCAAAGCCGTACTGTTCGCTGATCTCTTTGACCTTAGCGGCAGACTGCTTGATATTGAAGCGTTTGCCGTCGTCAAGACCCAACACAATATTCTCAGCGGCAGAAAATACATCCACCAATTTAAAATGCTGATGAATCATACCGATCTTATACCGGTAGGCATCTTTCGGTGAACGGATCACAACTTCTTCACCGTTAATGAAGATCTGCCCGGCGTCGGGAAAATAAATGCCGGCAATCATATTCATCAATGTCGTCTTTCCGCTGCCGTTTTCACCTAAAATCGAAAGAATTTCTCCGGCGTTCACGGAAAGTGATACATCCTTGTTCGCTACGATAGAACCAAAGGTTTTGGTGATGTTTTTTAGCTCGATAGCCGCGTGCGTACCCAAAAAGATACCTCCTTAAAAAGATCAATTTTCATAAAGAAACAGCTGACAACCATAATTTCCGGTGCAGATTCCGGTCATTGTAGTTTTCAAAGCCAAAATATTGATGCTTCAAGATCTCAGCTTTCAAAATTACAACCAACCTTCCAAAAGCAGACGATCCGGAAATAAAATCCGAAATAAAAACAAGTGTAGGCGGGACAGATTAGTGTCCCGCCTCGTGGAAACTGAATTAACTGATTAGAATTTCTCGTTGAGAGTGGTGATACCGTCAATTCTGAGGTCGAAATACGGAGCAGAACGATACTCAGACTCGTGGAAGTAACCGTCGGAAACAACCTCAGTATCCGCCTTGTATTCTTTGTCGGTGTTTACGTCAGCCATATAGCTGGTAAGGTGCTTGTCAGCGTCAACTTTCGCGTTTACGTTGAGCTTTTTCTTCGCGTCAACGGTAACGGTGAAGTTCTTGGTGTCGAACACGTGCAACTCGCCCTTTACAAACTTATCTTTGGCTTCGTCAATGGCTTTCTGGGTGTCTTTTGCGGCAGCCTTTTCATTTACAGCAGTCAGCTCAACAGAACCGGCTTCAATACCTTTGCACCAGTCAACATCAATGGTTTTGTTGTTGAGCTTGCAGTCAATGATGTACTCAAAGTAAGGTGCCCAGTTGATTCTGGAGGAAACGATGAAGGTGTTGGGACAAGCCTTTTCAGTACTGCCGTTGTAAGAAACGTTCGGAACCTTAGCAGTTTCGCAAGCGGTCGGAGCGCCCATAGAGTCAGCGTGCTGGCTGATGAGCTTGCAGTCGCGGCCGATCAGAGTGTTTGCGGCTTCTTTTTCAGCGGTTTCGTCATACCAACTGCCGGTGAACTGAACTTCCATGGTAGCGGTGGGGCAAACCGATTTTGCGCCGAGGTAGAAAGAAGTATAACCGGAAATAACTTCTGCATAGGTGAAAGCGCCGACGTAACCGATCTTTGCTTCGTTTGCTTTGAACTGACCGGCTTTGATCATTTCATTGAGCTTCATACCTGCGGCAATACCTGCAAGGTAACGGCCTTCATAGATAGAAGCAAAAGCGTTGTGGAAGTTGGCTACCTTCTCGGTGTGTGCGGTGGTACCGGTTGCATGGCAGAATTCAACGTTGGGGAACTTCTTAGCAGCCTGAAGAATGTAAGGCTCATGGCCGAAGCTGTCGGCAAAAACGAGATCACAGCCGGAATCGGCAAGGTCGGAAGCAGCTTCCAAGCACTCGTTGCTTTCGGGAATGTTGGTTTTAAAGATAGATTTAACATTCATTTTGTCGCAAGCTTCTTTGGCAGCGTTGATGAAGTTTAAGTCGTAGGTAGAGTTTTCGTCGTGCAGGAAAATAAATCCAACCTTAAGATCCTTTTTCTTCGCAGTGTCGGAAGAACCCGAGCCCGTGCTCTTGGTGCCGCAGCCGGCTACCGTTGCCAGGATACAAGCAACAGCGAGAATTGCAGAAATCAGTTTTTTCATGTTTTTTACTCCTCCAAAGTGTTTTTTATGTAAAGTGAATTACATACAAAAGGAAAGAAAGTTTTACGACTGCCGGAAAGTAAGCTCCGAATCGGTCATGCTTTCAATCATTGCAAGTGCCTCCACGCGGATCCCCTCTGCGCGAAGTGCGTCGCCGCCCGACTGAAACGCTTTCTCAATGGCAACCGCCGCACCGATGACCCGGCCTTTGGCCTGATGCACCAGATCAATAAGACCGATAAGCGCCTTGCCGTTTGCAAGAAAATCGTCCACGATTAAAATTTTGTCGTCCTTTGACAAAAACTCGTTATCCACGATCACAGTGTAATCTGTTCCGTGGGTATAGGAATGAACCACGGTGGAATAAACGCCGCCGGAAACGTTTTTGGTTTTGTGCTTTTTTGCAAACACGACCGGCACGTTCATGTGTGCCGCCGCAGCAAACGCAATGGGAATGCCGGAGGTTTCGATGGTGAGAATTTTGTTGACGCCGCAGTCCTTATACAGTCTCGCGATCTCTTTGCCCATCTCCATCAAAAATGGAACGTCCAGCTGATGATTTAAAAAACTGCCTACCTTTAATATGTTGCCGGGAAGCACCCTGCCCTCGGCGAGAATTTTTTCTTCTAAAGCTTTCATGCCAATCCTCCCGAAAAAACGAAAAACAGACTATTTTACACAGCCTGTTTAACCAATACAGAGATAACAACCATTGAAACGAAATCTCACGATCCAAGAGAAAGTGAAAGAAACGCAATGCAAAGAAAAGAAAAACACAATGCAAAAACGATCGTTTCAAAAATTGTTATCAACCAATAGTCGCAACTTACACGGCGTGCGGTAGAAACATTTGGGCCAACATATCCAAACCTATATTGGTAAACAATTCAATTGTAAAGACGTGCTGTAAAATCAGGAGCCGAAAACGCGTTGGCGTTTTTGCCGTCCGTCTCTCAAGTACAAGCACATTTTAGCATTCTGAGCGCGCGCTGTCAACAAAAAACAACAACTTTTTTAAATCTTGTTATATATGAACAATTTATGACGAGGTGCGCTCACGATCTGTATACTTATTGCACAAACCACAAAATATGGTGTTCGTTTTTTCTTTAGAAAAAAGATATTGTATGGCTTTGGGTGTAGGTTTTATGGGGCAAGGCCGTTAAAATTCCCTCTTTGTGTTCAAAAACGCCGTCGGAATCCACGCTATCAGGAATCCCCGACCACGGTTCCATGCAGACATACAAAGCCTCCGGCTTTTTCCAGATCAGAAAATAGTCATTACCGGGAAAGCTGAGCGTTGCGCCGTGCTTTGTTTCGTTGTTTATAAGGGTCGCTTTGCGCGAACGCAGGGTTTTGAATACCAGCGCGTCAGTCGAGAAATAGTCGTCTTTCAGCGGCAAAACATCGCTGTTTTTGAGGATAGTCCTGTACGTTTTGCAAACCTCGTTGCCGGAAAGTTCATAGGCATTAAAATCCTCCGGGAATTCAAATTGAACGCTGTAGTTTTCCACTTCGCTTTCCAGAGCGTACGCTTCATGCGCGCCAATGGAGAAATACATGATGTCGTCATTCTTGTTTTCAACAAGGTATTCCACTGAAAGCTCCGTGCCGATCACTTTATAAATTGCCGTTAGCGCAAAATGATACGGATACTGCTTTCGGGTTTCTTCGTTGTCGGTCAGAGTAAAGGCGGCCGCATTTTCGGAAAGCTTTTTCCCTTCAAAAGTTGCGGTTCTTGCAAAGCCATGCTTCGGTAACGAAAAAGTTTTTCCGCCGAGGATGTAGGTATTATTCTTTACGCCGCCGCAAATTGGAAACAAGATCGGTGCTCTGCCCGTCCAGTATTTCTCATTGCCCTGCCACAAGCGCTCCTTACCGTCAAGCAATACGCTTTGAAGCTCTGCGCCGAAAGGACTGATCGTCACCGACAGACGGTCGGAACGAATGGTGATCATAAAGTAAGCCTCCTTATTTTCTGCCGGTCGAGCCAAAGCCGCCGGCGCCGCGGACGGTTTCGGAAAGCTCGTCCACAGCCTTAAAATCCGCCTTTAAAAACGGTGCAATCACCAACTGAGCGATACGCTCGGAGGGTAAAATCTCGGCGTCAACATTTGAATGATTGTGAAGTGCGACCATGACCTCGCCACGGTAGTCAGCGTCCACAACGCCGACTTTATTGGCAGGCGCCAATCCTTTTTTGCTGGCAAGTCCGCTTCTTGCATAAATAAGCCCTGCAAATCCTTCGGGAATTTCCATGGAAAGGCCGGTCGGAATCAGCAGTGTTTCACCGGCAGGAATTTTTACGCCGCTGTCAAGACATGCGTAAAGGTCGGCACCGGCGGAAAATTCGGAGCCGTAGGTCGGCAGTACAGCGTTTGGTTTTAATTTTTTTACTTGTACGGTTTGCATTTGAAACAGAGTCCCCTTTTTTTAATATAAATTTGGAATATTTAATTACGAAATGCGTCATAATGAAAGCAAGAGCGGCACGAAGGAAGAACCGAGGAGAACGAAAAGAAACGGAGTGATACGATGAAATACTACTGCAAGCACTGCTTTTATGTATACGACGAAGCCCTTGGTGAGCCGGACTGCGGCATTCTGCCCGGAACGCCCTTTTTAAAAACGCCGAGCGATTACGAATGCCCTCTTTGCCACAATTATAAAGGAAGCTTTGTCAAAAATCCGGAGGTACGCCGTAATCTGCCGAAGCAGTCATCACAGCGGCCGCTTTTATAAAAACCGAAATGCCATAAATTGCCCGTTCACAAAAAAACGTTGAAAAGAAAATTTTGCTCGCGCGTTTTTGTGCGCCGCGCCGCCCGGGATCGCAAGTTTCCTTGCGATCCCGGGCGCCTATTTTCCCGGCAAGGCACGCCTTGCCGGGAAAATGTTGCCGCGATTGCGGCAACGCGGCGCGCAAAATGAGCGAGATAGTTTATTAAGAATCACCGCATTTCGACAGCACGGGCAGCGTACCACATTCTGTAGAACGGACAGCGTACCGTGATCCGTTACGAAAAGCGCTCGTAGGTAAGCGTTACCCCCACATTAAAGAACAATTCCGGCAACGATTCAAAACCGCCGCCCTCCGAAAATCCTGTACTCTTCACCGCGGCAAGATAAGCGTCTTTTATCCCCTGTTCAATTGCCTTATAGCGGTAAGAACCCTCCAAAATCCGCAAAGCGTCAAAACTGAGAGATACCGCGTCTTCCTTTGAAAGCGTGTAGAAAATACCGTCCAATTCCGACTTTGAAAAGCTGCCGACGCCTTTGCCCAGCACCCACTGACGCGAGCTGATATAAACGCCGCCGGAAAATGCCATATAACACAAAATATAGCCGTACTCTTCGCTCGTCATACCGTCCTGCTTTTTTACACTGCGGTGTAGAAGATCAAGATACGCCGCGGTAACGCCGTTATCGTCGGTCAAATACCGCATTTGCGGCAAATTGATGATTTTCTCCTTTAAAAGTAGGCCGAAGACCTCGTCGATCACTGCTTTTTGCACTATTTTGTCACGCCTTTTTAAGAATAATTTAATTCATTATAGCACGAACAAGAAAAATATGCTATAATTTTTTTGAAAGCGGTGGATCACAATGAAGATATTTTTACATAAGTGCAATATTTGTCCAGAAAATGATTTTATTTGTCTTGCCGAGCCCTATCGCAGTTGGTACAATGAAATGGACGAAGCAAAGAAATTGCGGTGCGATCGGATAAAAGCGCCGATCGACCGTATTCTATCCATTTCCGGCGACCATTTGGCAAGGCTCGCGTTGGAGGAACAAACCGGCTCTCCGGCAGAAAAATTTCATTTTTCTTACGATTCGCATAATAAACCAATTTTGCCGGACGGCTCCGCTTATTTCAATATCAGTCATTCGGGAAGCTTTGCAGTAGCAATCGCCGCCGAAAAGCCCTGCGGCATTGATATTGAGGTGCCAAGAAAGATCCGCACCTCCGTTATAGACCGCGTTTGTACTGCGGAGGAAAAAGAATTTATTGAAAATTCTCCTAATAAGGCGCTTGCTTTTTTAACAGTCTGGACGAAAAAGGAAGCCTATTTTAAGAGTATCGGCTGCGGCATTGCAACGGTTCTTTCCTTTTTCAACACCCTTTGTGAGCAGAAGATCGTCACCCTGCAAACAAACGATTATGTTTTGTCACTTTACCCCCAGGAAAAAAAGGAGGATATTCATGTCATTACAAAGTAAAAATGTCTGCGGTATCAATATTGACGAATTGCCGCCGGCACCGGTAAAGCAGTTGGCTGAATGCTCCCGCAGGGTTGCAGCAGCCGGCGCGGTGCTTTTAAAAAACGAGCGTGAGGTTCTGCCGCTGAAAGACGGCGCAAAGATTGCACTGTTCGGCCGAGCACAGTTTGAATATATTAAAAGCGGCACCGGTTCGGGCGGTCGGGTAAACACCGAATACGAGGTCGGCATTCGCGATGCTTTGGAAAAAAGCGGCCGCGTGAAGATCAATGCCTATTTAAGCGATATTTATAAAGCCTACATAAAAGATCACCCGTTTGACGGCGGCCACGGCTGGGCTACCGAGCCTTGGTCACAGGAAGAAATGCCGCTGCCATACGAGGTTGCCGAAAAAGCCGCCGAAGAATCCGACACGGCAATTGTTATCCTAAGCCGACTGTGTGGCGAAAGCCGTGATAATTCACCGGACGAGGGCGGCTATCTTCTTCAAAAAACGGAATACGAAATGCTCAAGACCGTGCGGAAATATTTTAAAAAGGTTGCCGTACTTTTGAATGTCGGCAACACGATTGACTGCGGTTGGATCGACGAATTAAATATTGATTCGGTACTTTTCGTGTGGCAGGGCGGCCAGGAGGGCGGCAACGCTGTTTTAGACCTTTTAATGGGCGATGAAACCCCCAGCGGAAAACTGGCTGACACCATCGCAAAGAATCTCAACGATTTCCCCTGCTCAAAAGACTTCGGCCACGAAAAAGAGTGCTTTTACACCGAAGATATTTATGTTGGCTACCGCTATTTTGAAACCTTTTCAAAGGATCGGGTCTTATATCCGTTCGGCTTCGGTCTTTCTTATACCACCTTTCACATTGATTATAAGGCAAGCGTTTACGACAACACCGTTTCTCTGATCGCTGAGATTGAAAACGCAGGAAAATATAAAGGCTCAGAGGTGATTGAGCTTTATTATGAAGCACCGCAAGGAAAGCTCGGTAAACCGCTAAAACAGCTTTGCGGTTTTCAAAAGACGCCGGTATTGGAACCTCAGGAAAAGTGCAAAATTTCACTGACCGTGCAGCTCGACGATTTGGCTTCCTACGACGACAGCGGCGTTACCGGCCACAGATCCTGCTATGTTTTGGAATCCGGCACTTATAAATTTTTTGCAGGTACAGACGTTCGCTCGGCCAAACTGGTTGCCGAATACGAGCAGTCCGAATTACTGGTAGCCTATGCGCTTGAAGAAGCCTTGGCACCGACCAAAGCTTTCAAAAGAATCAAACCGCGCATTGAAGACGGCGTCGCAGTGGTGGATTACGAGGACGTTCCCACAAGAACGGTTGACCTCAAAGCACGCATTGAAGAAAGAATGCCGAAAGAACTGCCGCTGACCGGTGACCGCGGCATAAAACTTTGCGATGTCAAGTACGGCAAAGCCAGCATGGAGGACTTTGTGGCACAGCTGGAGCCGAAACTTTTGGCCGATCTTGCTATGGGCGAAGGTATGTGCAGTACCAAGGTAAAAAGCGGCTGTGGCGGTGCGATCGGCGGCCTTTCAAAAAAGCTGGAACATTTCGGCATTCCTGCCGCCTGCGTCACCGACGGTCCCTCCGGCCTGCGCTTTGACACCGGTGAAAAAGCTACCTTGATGCCCAACGGCACACTGATTGCCTGCACCTGGGATCTGGAGCTTGCTGAGGAGTTGTTTACTTATTCCGGCATGGAGTGCTATTGTTACGGCGTGGACACCCTTTTGGGCCCCGGCATCAACATTCACAGAAGTCCTTTGAACGGCCGAAATTTTGAATATTTCTCCGAAGACCCCTTGCTGACGGGCAAAATGGCCACCGCCATTGAAAAAGGTATGCAGCACTGCAATGTTTCAGGCACCATCAAGCATTTTGCCTGCAACAGTCAGGAACTGAACCGCAATTCGAACGATTCAGTTGTTTCCGAACGCGCTTTAAGAGAAATTTATCTGCGCGCATTTGAAATTCCGGTAAGGTCCGGCTATACCAAGGCAATTATGACCTCGTATAACTGCATTAACGGTACGCATTCCGGCAGTAATTACGATTTGAATACCACCGTATTGCGTAAAGAATGGGACTATGACGGCATTGTTATGACCGACTGGTGGCCGAACCTTAACGACGATCAAGGCCCCGAAAGCCACGAAAATAAGGCGGCCATGGTTCGTGCCGGCAACGAGCTAAACATGGTGACTGCCTGCGCCGAAGTGCACAATGATAATATTTTAGAAAGGCTTTCAAGCGGCGCGCTCTCCCTTTCGGAATTGCAGCGCAACGCCATGCATATTTTGGAATATCTCATGGACTCCAACAGCCTTGAGCGTTATTTAAAGCACGGTTCTTCGCTTTCAGGCGGTGCAAATTTCGGAATGTTTGAGAAAAAAGACAGCCTAAAGGTGACCGACACCGTCAGGAATGTTCGCGCCAACGAGCTGATCAATTTTAACTTCGACCGCGCACTTCCCTTCCTTGCAAAGATCACCGCGCGCTCCGGCTGTCTGCCGGAGGTGCAAATTCCAATCACTTTAATTGTGCATGAATGCATCGGCCCCATCACCGTTGCCATGGCGCACGGTTCAAACGGGGAAACATTTGAAGTTTTCGCCGAGGGAAAAACCAACGGCGGCGACAACTGCTTCAAGCTTGTTTTCAATCCCGATGAAATTGAGATTCTCGGAATCGAGCTCTTGCAATAATCCGAAGTACCCAACAATGAAAACCGTATAAAATAAGAAAAAATGCTTCGAGTAACCAAGAAACTCGAAGCATTTTTTGTTTTATAGATAATACTTAAATGATCAAAGCTTAAAAAATCAACTGTAAAAAGCGCCGGACAAATCCAGGGTTCGGCAAAAAGCCAAACCGATTGCACCAAACAACACAATCCATGAAAACTCAGCGCTTTTCCTCCAGCTGATTTTTAATGACCTTCAACCGCGTAAATTCCTCACGTTCTTTTTCTTCCAGTGCGGCCGTGATAAATTTAATTTGCTCGGTCATTCTGGGAATAATGATGTTTTTCAGTGCGTTCGCACGCTTTTGGGTCTTGCGAATGCCCTCGGAAAGTCGGAAAACGCTGTTTTCAATCTCACTGAGCTCGTAAGTCAAATATTTCGCCTCATTGAATAAGATCAGCGCCCTATCAAGATCCAGCGTGGTGTCATAATAGCCGTAGCTGTTCTTTGGCGGCAATTTTTTATAGTGCAGCACCGGAATATCCACGCCCATAATGCTGTGGTACTCAATATCAATTCCCGGGTCCTTTGGGCAGGTTTTTGCAATGTTGTCGCAAAGTCCCAACTGCATATTCGCCAGCCGCATTGCACTGTAGGCCTCTTTGTATTTGTCATAGACATCTTTTTCAATGTTCTGCGCCTTTGAAACATAAGAAACGGTTTCCCGAATTAAGATATTCCGTTTGCGGTCCAAAAGGTCAAAGCCCAACTTTGCAAGCTCCAACGATTTTTTTATGGCGAGTAAATTACCCTTTGTGGGCGAAACCTGCGCCTCCACGGCTGTCACCTCCATTTTGTATAAAGAATTTACGAGTGAAATTCTGCCTTGCACTCAAAGGTAAGGCCAATCAACCTCAAAACACACGAAAATGGAATTCGTTCCATCCTAAGGCAATACTCAAAGTGCTTATTTCATGTATTTTTCAATCAGTTTATCGTCCAGACGATCCAGTTCTTCGCGCGGCAGACATTTTAAAATTTCCCAACCGAGGTCGAGAGTTTCAAAAATACTGCGGTTTTCGTGGAAGCCCTGGCTGACAAATTTTTCCTCAAATACCTTGCCAAACTGCATATAAGCCTTATCCACATCAGAAAGCTCATCTTCACCGATAACAGACGCCAGCGAACGGGCGTCCTGCACCTTTGAATAAGCGGAAAACAGCTGGTTTGCCAGCGGTGCGTGATCCTCACGGGTGAAACCTTCGCCCACACCGTCTTTCATCAAACGGGAAAGACTTGGCAGCACGCTGACCGGCGGGTAAACACCGTTGCTGTCCAACGCGCGATCCAGCACGATCTGCCCCTCGGTAATATAACCGGTCAAGTCCGGCACCGGGTGGGTAATATCGTCGTTCGGCATGGTTAAGATCGGAATTTGGGTTACCGAGCCGTTTTTGCCCTTGACCATACCGGCGCGCTCATAAAGAGAGGCCAAATCGGAATACAAATAGCCGGGGTAGCCTTTTCTGCCGGGGATCTCGCCTTTCGAGGAGCTAAACTCACGCAAAGCCTCGCTGTATGAAGTCATATCGGTCATAACAACCAGGATATGCATCCCCTTTTCAAAGGCCAGATATTCCGCCGCCGTTAAAGCACAGCGCGGCGTTAAAATACGCTCAATGATCGGGTCGTTAGACAGGTTTAAAAACATCACAACGTGACTTAAAACGCCCGATTCCTCAAAGGAGCGTCTGAAATAATCGGCAACGTCGTTTTTCACGCCCATAGCGGCAAAGACAACGCCGAAATTTCCGTCCTCTGCACCGGTGATCTTTGCCTGACGGACGATCTGCACAGCCAGTTCATTGTGCTTCATGCCATAGCCGGAGAAGATCGGCAGCTTTTGTCCTCTGATCAGGGTAAAAAGTGCGTCGATGGTAGAAATACCGGTATTAATAAAGTTCCTCGGATATTGTCTTGAAACCGGATTGATCGGCGCGCCGTTTACATCGAGTGATTTTTCCGAGAAAATGGGACCGAGGCCGTCGATCGGTTTGCCTACGCCGCTGAAAGTTCTGCCCAAAAGCTCACCGGAAACCGGAAGCTCCATGGGGTGCGCCGACAAAATAATCCGTGTATTGTCAAGCGAAAGTCCGCGCGTTCCCTCAAATACCTGAATAATCACACGGTCTCCGTCGATCTGAACCACGCGGCCGTTGCGGCGCGTGCCGTCGTCGAGATGCAGCTCCACAAGCTCCTCAAAGCTTGCACCCTCTACACCGTCAAGCACAATTAACGAGCCGGATATTTCTTTTAAACCTATATGTTCAATAATCATAGCAATCTTCCTTTAGTATCGGTTTGCAAATATCAGAAAAATCAATTGAAAAAGCAATTAATTTTTTTGAAAATTGCATTAAAGAATCGCGTCAATCACCGAGTCGATCTCCTTGATATAGTCGTCAAAAAGCTCCGGCTGATTATTCGGAATATCGTATTTCATTTTAATAAGCTTTTCGTAAATGCCGGAGTCCTTAATATAGCTTAAAGACTTGCCGGAGGACACTACCTGCAACGCGCGATCATACAAATGAAGAATGGCTTTCATCATCAAATATTGCTTTTTCAGCGGCACATAGGTATCCTCACTGTGGTAGGCGTTCTGCTGCAAAAAGCCAACTCGAATCACACGCGCAATATCAATGACCAGCTTTTGGCTGCTCGGTAAAACGTCGGCGCCAATCAGCTTTACGATCTCCATTAAGTCGTTTTCTTCACGCAAAAGCGCGCAAAGACGGGCGCGAAGCTCCATAAAATCTTTGGCAACGTGTTCTGTGTAATAGGCATCCAGATCGGTCACATATTCACTGTAGCCGGTGTTCCAGTTGATTGCCGGATAATGTCTTGCATATGCAAGCGCCTTATCAAGCGCCCAGAAAACACGGGTAAAACGCTTGGTATTCTGCGTAACAGGCTCCGAAAAGTCCGAGCCCTGCGGCGAAACAGCACCGATAATAGAAACCGAGCCTTGGGCATTATTGAGTGTTTCCACTCTGCCGGCGCGCTCGTAAAACTGCGAAAGTCTTGACGGCAGATAAGACGGATAACCTTCTTCTGCCGGCATTTCTTCCAGTCGGCCGGAAATCTCACGCAGTGCCTCCGCCCAACGGGAGGTAGAGTCGGCCATCATGGCAACATCATAACCCATGTCGCGGTAATATTCCGCCAGTGTAATGCCGGTATAAATGGACGCTTCACGCGCGGCCACCGGCATATTGGAGGTGTTGGCGATCAATACGGTGCGGTCGGTCAGTTTTCTGCCGGTACGCGGATCGACCAGATCGCCGAATTCGTCCAGAACCTGCGTCATTTCGTTGCCGCGTTCACCGCAGCCGACGTAAATAATAATATCTGCGTCGCACCATTTGGCAAGCTGGTGCTGCGTCATGGTTTTACCTGTTCCGAAACCGCCCGGAATCGCCGCCGTACCGCCCTTTGCAATGGGCATTACGGTGTCGATCACACGCTGGCCGGTAATCAACGGTACCGTACAGGGCAATCTTTTTGCAATGGGGCGCGCCTCACGGATCGGCCATTTTTGCGCCAACGTAATTTCATGCTCGCGGCCTTTTTCGTCAGTCACCGTTAAAATCGGTTCATTAATGGTATATTCTCCGTCCGGCAAAATTTTGGTAACGGTGCCGCAAATCGTCGGCGGAATCATGGAGCGGTGCTCCACGCTCTGAGTTTCGGGCACAGTGGCAAAAATGGTGCCGCCCGTTACCTCGTCGCCCGATTTCACGGTAAAATGTACCGGCCACTTTCGGCTCTCGTCAAGCGCCGAAATATTACCGCCAATGCCGATGAATGCGCCAGAAAGCTTTTCAATGTCTTTAAGCGGACGTTCAATACCGTCGAAAATATTGCTGATAATGCCGGGGCCAAGCGTTACGGAAAGCGGCGCTTTGGTGCCAACGACCGGCTCGCCCGGGCGCAGGCCCGTGGTGCCCTCGTATACCTGAATGGTTGTGGTGTCCGCATCAATGCCGATCACCTCGCCGATCAGTCTGTTATGGCCGACGCGCACCATTTCCTGCATGGAAAAATCCTTTGTATTTTTAACCGTTACGACAGGACCGTTGATGCCGTAAATCGTGTTATTCGTCATATGAGCTACCTCCGAAAGATACTTGGCGTGGAAAATTTCGGCGAAAGATCATTGTTTCATTAAGAGATGATCAGTCCGGAATGCTCCGCAAACCAATGATATTGCGCAAAAAGCTTCGCGTCGAGCGTGCTGTCAAGAAGCTGATCGCCGCTCTTGTTCGCGGCCTTTATACCGCCCAATTCAATGGTATCGTCCTCAACGATCTCAGCGCCGTTCGGAACGCCAATGGCGCGAATCAATGCGAAATCTTCGCGACGTGCAAAAATTTTACCCGGTGCGTCCATTTGATTCAAAACGCCGACCAAAGCGTTTTTTAAATACTCACCGTATTTTTCCGAAACAACATAGTCGGTCATCATGGAACGAATTTCACTGAAAATACCGTCCATCAGCTCGCGACGTTTGTTGAGCAGCTTTAATTTGGTTTGATCGGCAACCTCATTTACGCGCTTTGTAAAGTCATTTTTGAGCTTTTCGGTTTCAACGCGGAGATACTCGGCCGCATCGGCGTCGATTTTTGTTTTACCTTTTTTTACAATGCAGGCAATTTTCGCGTCGGCGTCTTTTTCAATAGCCGCTTTCTTGGCTTTTGCCTCGTTTTCAATTTCCTCCACAAACATGGAGATACGTTCTTCATTCGTCATAGTATGTCACCGTCTTTACATCTTCACGCCAATGGCCTCATTGACGCATTTCATAATGGATGACTGCGCCACGCCGTCTGTTTTATAACTGGGAATTACCGTAATCAGCGGGCGCGACTGGGAAAGCTTTCGCTCGGTAAAGAAGTCCTCGCAAAGTGCGTTCACCTTTTCGGTGATCAACACAAGGCCGACCTCTTTATCCTCGGAAAGTTTCCTGAATTCATTGATAATTTCTTCCTTTTCGGCAGCAATCGTACCCTCAATGCCGACTAAGCGCAACCCGATCAGAGTATCATTGCTGTCGCTGATCAGCCGAACCTTCAT
Organism: Oscillospiraceae bacterium; assembly: GCA_902791335.1. Taxonomy (GTDB): domain Bacteria; phylum Bacillota; class Clostridia; order Oscillospirales; family Acutalibacteraceae; genus UMGS1532. The sequence goes on along the minus strand of CADAVL010000046.1, from coordinate 916 downwards.
AAAATCACCCGAATTTATAAGGTGATGCCGGAGGGCAGACGCAGAATGATCAGGAAGGCGATAATAAATCCGTAAATTGCAACTGCTTCGCCCAACGCTACGAAGATCATGGATTTACCAAAGGATTTGGGGTCTTCGGCAACCGCACCGATTGCGGCAGGCGCACCGCTGGCAAGCGCAACACCGGCGCCCACAGCGGCAAGACCGATGCTAAGGCCCGAACCGATAAATCCAAGACCGGCAGCAAGACCGGCACCCTTATCGGACTTTTCCTCGGTGGCCGCGGCAGAAGTCGAAGTCGTTGCAGTGGTATCGTCAGCGTCGGCAGAACCTGTGCCGGCGGCAGAAGCAAAACATACACCGCCGAAGCTTAAAACAAGAGCCACGGCGAGGGTGAGAAAATGACGGGCAAAGGCACGCTTGGCGTTGCCGGATTTCCGCATGGTCACAACACCGATCATAATTGCCACAGCAAGGCAAAGCACCGGCAGTAAAACAGCAAGAACAGTTGACAGAGTAGACATAAAAATTACTTCCTTTCAAAAATCATTCGTCCGATTCATTGCTTCTGGGCGGCTTTGATATTCAGCGGCTTAAACAGCTTGCCGTCGCCCTCGTAGAATCGGCTGAACATTTCATAAAACTCAAGACGGAGCACCTGAATACCAACCAGCAACCCCTCAAGAGCAATAACAAATATATTTCCGAACACCACCATGAACACATACGGGAAACCGGAGCCCATGATCTCGGCCAATGCGAAGAACGCCGTCATCATACCGACATGGATCAGCACGAACGCGCCCACACGCAAAAAGCTCAAGGTGTTTGTAAAATAACTGAGCAGCACTTCAAACAGCTCAAAGAAATTTTCAAGGATATAATCGCCGATGCTCTCATTAAGCTTAAATCCGTG
>CADAVL010000045.1 GCA_902791335.1 Oscillospiraceae bacterium | reverse complement strand
CCAAAGCCTCAAAACCGATGATGCTTTCGCGGTCGCCCAAAACTGCAACCTTATACATACAAAGCACGCATCCTTTCTTTCATAACGTCTTTTAAAACGCCGACTCGAAGCTCTACTAAGATCATGCGAACAACGCGAATTTCCAAAAGCCGCGCGAAATAATACGCCACCACAGGCTCCGGACCAAAGCTTACAAAAGCGGCTTTTTTTAAATGCTCGGTCAGATAGTCGTCGCAATCCTTTTCAAATTTTATGTGGGACTCTGAAAAGGCATTGGCGAGTGCTTCATACGGCGTGCTTTTCAAATACCGCAGGGCGTCTTCCGTTCCTTTGGCCGCAGCCTTTGCAAGCTCCTCCGTATGGATGCCGTCGCAGGGCGCCAGCGCCGACAAAACCGTATCTTCCGGAAGCCTTTGCCGTGACGCTCTTAACGCAACCGACAGATCGGCAACCGCCGCCTTTTTTTGTGCGTATTCCATGATCCACGCATTTTCCGTGCTTTCCGAAACCTTTATAAATGCTTCCAAAGCTTTGCGGTCAAGCAACAGATCGCAAAGCTGACCGTCCAAAGTGCTTGTCAGCTTTTCATAGGCCGCGGCGGCATCTTTCGGCATATCGTCGGGCAAAAATTCAAACTGTTTGTCACGCAAAGCTTCACTTAATTCCGCCTTATCAAGCCTTGTCGGCTCAATAAATCCTTCAGTCAGCGAATCGGATGCCGACACCAATGCTTTCAAGCCTGCCTTTAAATTGTGGTAATCATTAAAAACAGTGGCAAGCGCTAAATATCGGGAATCTTTTATGGCATCGGTAAACTGCGTAAACGCTTCTTTCTCCAACGCTTTTAATGCGGTATCGTAATTCGCCGCGTTTTCCATTGGCCAGCCGTGGCCACTCAGAATTCTTACGGCCTCGTCAACATTTTGGGTGCTCATAAGGTTTTCCATAACCGAAGCGTCCAGCAGGCCGTTTTCCAATGCGCGAATCTTACCTGTGGCAAATAAATAATCGGTGTTACTCATAAAATCCTGTCACCCCGCATGAAACAGATTTTTGGCCGCGATGTCACGAATATCGTCGATATGAGCGTCGATCAGCGCGCCAAGGGTGCAGTTTTCTTCAATATCACCGTACTGCAAAATAAATCCGTCAAAAACATTTTCGGAAATCTCGGCCGTCATCTTGCCGTAATCCTTTAGAAAATCCTTCGGCAGCCTTTTGTAATCGCGTTCACAAAACAAGATTTTGCAGGGTGCGTCCTTTGCGTTGTGCTTTAATATTTCCGATAAAAACGCGAAATACTGCGCGTCGGGAAGATTTTTGATTTTTTCGCGTGCTTCCGTGATCACTTCTTGAATCAGCTCATTTTTCGCGTTTAATACCGCCTTTTTCTTCATCATTTCGGCAGAAGAATGCGCGGCGCGAAGCTCGGCTTCTGCTTTTTGTTCGGCAGTTTCCTTTAAAGTAAGGCACGCTTTTTTTGAAGTCTCCTCCCCATTTTTAAGGATCTCTTCCATTTCAAGCTTTGCTTGTTCGCCGATTTTTTGGATCTCCTTGTCGCCGTCGGACGAAATCGTATCCAAAATTCCCTGAAGCCCCGACATATCATCAGCTCCTTTACTTGAATCTTAAATGTGGGCCGATCGTCTTCGTTTAGAACTTGATATTATAGATTGCCAGGATCGACACAAGCAGTGCCAAAATCGCGTAGGTTTCCACCATGGCCGCCATAATAACGCCCTTGCCGCTTTCTTCCGGCTTTTTGGCAACAATCCCAACGCCTGCGGCCGCAGTTTTCCCCTGTGCAATACCGGAAAACAGACCGACAATTCCGATCGGCAGCGCCGCTGCCAAAAAGGCAAAGCCCTGCGCCGAGGTGATCGCCGCCATGTTGCCGCCGATCACACCGATGCGGCTTAACAAAAGCACTGCGGTCAAAAGTCCGTAAAGACCCTGCGTACCGGGCAAAAGCTGTAAGATCAGCATTTTACTGAATTTGGAAGGATCCACCGAAACCACGCCGGCGGCGGCCTCACCCACCAGGCCAACGCCCTTTGCCGAACCGATACCGGCCATCAAAGCGGCCAAAGCCGCACCTAAAATTGCTAATGCTACACCGAAAGTCATGTTAATTTTCCTCCTTGAATTTAATGTAATCGGTATGAACACCCAAAGGCTCGAACGCGCGTCCGCCGCCTTCATAAAACTTTGAAAAAAGTTCCACAAACTGCAAGCGGTCTGTGTGAACGTAAGCACCAAGCAAATTGATTGCAAGGTTTGCCGTATGCCCAACAAGAAAGACAACAATCAAAAGAATTGCTTTTGCCACGGGATTTTGCGGCATGGTGCCGATAAGGTTGATCACCGAAGCAATCTGTCCGGTGGCAAGGCCTAATGCCAGCAGTCTTGAATAAGACAAAATATCACTTAAATAGCCGGTGGCAGTGTTGTAAAGTCCGTAAATACCGCCGAAGAACCGCATAAAAATATTTTTGGAGCTGCGGCCGGCTGTCAGCACAATGGCAATCACACCCACAACGGCCATATATTCGCCCACCGTGGTGGCCCACTGCGGCACAGGCGATAAAATATTTCCGGCCAGCGGCGCGGCACCCAAAACCGTGAGCATGATCGGGATCACGTCACACACGGCGTCCATGCGTTTGCCGTCGCGCCAAAGAATATAGAAATTCGTGCCAAGACCTAAGAACAAATGCGCGATGCCCAATATAAACGAAAACAGAAGCAGTCGCATGGGATCGTCGATCGGGTTAAACCAAAGACTCAGGTCGGAAGCGCTCATATTGGCACCGAAGAAATTGTTGGCGACCACGGGAATAATATCCCCGAACCAACTGCCGAACAAAGCGCCCCAAAACACGGTGGAAATGCCGCAGTACTGAAACATTTTGAGCGTGCGGCGCATTTTATATTCAAATTGGAACTTGTGAAGCGCCACTGTGGTGCCGATGATCATAAGAAGACCGTAGCCTGCATCGGACAGCATCATGCCAAAGAACAGATAATAGAAAAACGCCATCACGCCCGTGGGGTCAATATCGTGCTTATTCGGCAGTGCATACATCTCTGTAATACCCTCCACCGGCTCGGAGAAGCGACTGTTTTGAAGCAGTACCGGCACGTCCTCGTCGTCATCGGGGTCATAAATACGCACAGCCACCGTAAAGCGACTTTCCAGCTCTTTTAAAAGCTTATCGGCATATTTTGCCGGTATAAAGCCGGTTAAAATAAAGGTTTTGTTTGTAACGCCGAGCTTTTTGATCGCCTCATATTTTTCCTTTCGCATGGCAAAATAATCGGCGGCAAATTCGAGATTCTCGCGCGAACCACAAAAGCTTTGCAGTTCCTTGCGGCAATCCTCCATTTGTCGGTTTAAAGCCGCCGCCTTTTCGGCAAGCGCTTTGGTTTCCTCGTCCGGCGTTACCGATGTCGGATCACTGACCGCCGTAAAATCGTAATTTTCACGAAGATTTTTCAGCACTTCGTCGGCCGCCGTTCTGTGACAGAAAACCGCCAGCTCGGTGCGATCCTTCTCCGCATGAATTACTTCAAAAACAGCACGGTCGTGAAAGTCGGCATTCAGCGTATCAGCCGTGTAAAACCCCCGAACCGTGCCGATAAAGCAAGCCGTGGACCTTGTACCGCCGAAATTCTGCGGTATATCAAGCGCCATCCAGGGTTTTAGTGAATCCATGCGCACCTTGCATTTTGAAATGTCCGTTAAGCTTTCGCCTATTTTTCTTTCCAGTGCGTTGATACGGTAGGCTGTGTTCATATATTGGTCGATTTTTTCTGCCGTTTTTCCAAACTCGTGCTTTTCCACCGCGCGCCGACTGAATGTAAGATCCTTCAGTGCGGATTTTTTGGGGCAATATCTGTTTAAAACCGTCAGCGCCGAAACGGCCGTGGAGCGCGCCTTTTCAAACTGCGAAATACTGGCTGCCGTATTGAGCTTCATCAGGTTTTCGTCCTCAATATTCTGAAGCTCCACAACGCCGCGTCTTTGCAGGCGCTCAATCATTCGCTTACTGTCCTTCAACAGCGCGGCAATCTCGATTTTTTTCATTTCAAGCTTTGCCGTAAATACCACCTCCCGTGGACATCAGTGTTTTTAGCGTTCATAATTTTTCTATGAAGAAAACCGCAAAAAAAGCAAGTTTTCGGTACTCAGCATTCTTTTAAAAACGCAAGAATACCGTCAATTGCCTTTTCACGGTTGATATTACAATCTTCTTTCACCTTTTTTGCGGCTTCGTCCGCGCACCTTTGTCCGTTGTTCAAAATCTCGTCTGCTTTTTCACGGTTCAATTTCAGAAATCGGTCATTTTCTTCCGTTGCCCTTTTTGCGGCGGCTTTCGCGTTCTCTTTTGCTTTAAGCTCTGCGTTCTTAATATCCTGATCTTTCTTTAAAAGGGCGGTTTTTACGGCCTCGTCCGCATTATTTTCCGCTTTCAGTATTTCATGAACTATTTGAGATGCCACAAGAGACCCTCCATTCGTTGAATTCTGTTTCTATCTTAGCACGTTCTTAGCGCAAATTTGTGAATAAATTATCAATATTTTATTGGTCAATTCACGGCATTTGTCTAAAAACATTTGTGATTCAGAGCTTTTTACCCGACCCACCAAAGTCCAACGGCAGATTATCAGATCACCCACCGCAAACATCTCAGCCGGATCCGATAAGATTACTATATGCAGTTTTTACGGTATATATCGAATTAGTTTATTACTTTAACCCATTTTGGTTCCCTTTTTTGATAGATATTACAAGAATTCCTAAAAAGCTCACAGATATTTCTTCATGTAATTAAATTGAAAAAACGATATGATTGTGGTAAAATATCAGATGTATCAAAATGTCAATCGGACAGATTTATCTGATTTTGTGCGAATACCAACCGGAGGGATTTTATGAATATTGCAGTAGCTCAGTCAGGCGGACCTACCTGCGCGATCAATGCTTCGCTTTTGGGTGTTTATCGCCAGGCGCTCAAAGAAAACAACATTGAGCATATTTTCGGCTCGATCAACGGCATTGAGGGCATTATCAACGACGATCTGGTGGAGCTGAACGCCGTCGTTCGCACCAACGACGACATGGAGCTTCTGCGCCAGACACCCTCCACCGTATTAGGCTCCTGCCGCTATAAATTACCGGAGGTTTCCGAAGACGCTGAGGCTTATAGAAAGATCATCGGCACTTTGGAACGGCACGGCATCGGCGCGTTTTTCTATATCGGCGGCAACGATTCCATGGACACCGTGGACAAGCTGAGCCGTTATATGAAAAAGCAGGGAAAAAAGATCCTTGTCATGGGCATTCCGAAAACCATCGACAACGATCTTGTTTGCACCGATCACACGCCGGGCTTTGGCTCCGCGGCAAAGTATGTTGCCACCACCGTTCAGGAAATTATTCGCGATTCCTCCGTTTACAGCATTGATTCGGTAACGATTATTGAAGTGATGGGGCGTCACGCCGGCTGGCTCACGGCGTCGTCCTGCGTGCTTCGTGCCAACGGCGAGCAAGCGCCCCACTTAATTTATCTGCCGGAAAACAAGTTCTCGGTCAAAAGCTTTCTTGAAGACGTGCGCCGCGCAAGACAGGTTCACAAAGCGGTGATCGTTGCCGTTTCCGAGGGCATTCGTTTGGATCCCGATGAAACCGGCATGGAACAGCATTCCGGTGCAATACCGGTAGACGTTTTCGGTCACGAGGCATTAAGCGGCGTCGGTAAAATTCTTGAAAGCATCGTCAGCCGCGAAATTCACTGCAAGGTGCGCTCCATTGAGCTGAACGTCATGCAGCGCTGTTCCTCACACATTAGCTCAAAAACCGATATTGACGAAGCCGAAGCCATTGCTGAGGACGCCGTAAAGGCGGCAATGCAAGGACACACCGGCAAAATGATGGCCTTTAAGCGCCTGAGAAATACGCCGTACACCGTAGTCACCGAGCCGGTGGACGCAAGTCTTGTGGCAAACGCCGAGCGCTTTTTCCCGCAAGAGTGGATCAACAAGGCGCATAACAACGTCACCGACGAAGCGGTGGATTACTTTTTGCCGCTGATCAACGGCGAGCAGATCATTCGCATGAAAAACGGTCTGCCGATTCATTATCACATATAATTTTTTAAAATTGACTTGGCGCTAAAATGAAACCAAAAAAAGGAGCCCGAACGAATGCACAAAAAACATTTCGTTCGGGTTTTTTATTTTTATTAGTTTATATTCGGTGAAAAATTGCGTAAAGCCGTTCTGCCCTTTTCCGATTGATAAAAGGCAAAAGTCTTAAATAATGGCAGGCGCGTTTTCTTTTCCAATAGCAGTAATCGCGGTCGCTTTGCGCGCTTTGAAGCTGTTCTTTAATGTAGGCTGAATTCTGTCGGTATTTTTTTAATGGACGGCAAATAGCGCACCAATAACAGCACTGAAACCATTATTAAGATCAAAACGGTAAAAAGTAAATCGGTTTTGTGCCTCAAATCAGTACCCTCCTTTTTGTTCAGTTGCAAGACGAACAGGGCAAAGAACCAGCCGCGATAAAACCGGAGGTCTTCCCTACGCGCCGCGCGGTGTTTTCCCGAAAGGGAAAACACTGCTGAACCCCGGGGTGCCTATTGCGCTCCGGGGTTCGCCGAAGGCGGCGGCGCGCAGAGAAACCTCCGGTTTTATCACGGCTGGTTTTAAATTTTCAAAGGAAAAAATCACCGATAAATGCGACCGGCCATTTTAAAAAAATTCAGGAGAGAAAAAGATCACACGTGCCGAAAAAACAACGATTTCAATGATTCAAACGAAATATATCGGAACTTCTAAAATTTCAGCGTGATAAGAACCAACCCCGTCCGTCTACAGATTTTTAATACTAACCTCGCCGGAGGAAAGCGTGAGAATTTCATCACCTTTTTGAACCAGCAGGTGTCCGCACTCGTCCAACTTCAAGGCGGTTGCTTCAAAATCTCCGTCCGCTCTTTTTACCAAAACTTTTTTGCCGAGGATCACAGAACGGCGGCCTGCTTCTTTTATAAGCGCCGCTTTGTTGGGATTTTGAAGCAGTGGTTCCAATTCATTTGAAATCTCTGCCAAAAGCCGCGGCCTTGAAATTTCGCCGTCGGTCTCATTTTGAAGACTGGTTGCAATATCGGCGATTTCTTTAGGAAAAAGCATTCTGCCCACGTTGACGCCGATACCGATGATTACTCTGTCCACCTGCGCCGTTTCAAGATCAAAAATCCCTTCTGTTAAAATGCCGCAGCATTTTTTGCCGCAAACAAAAATATCATTGACCCACTTGATACCGGCTTTCAGCGGCGTAAGCCTTTCAATTGCGTGACAGACCGCAATAGCGGCGGCGGTGGTCACCGTGCCGGGGTCGAATTCCTCACCGGACAATTTCGGGCGGTAGCAAAGGGAAAAATAAATGCCTTTGTCCATCGGTGATGAAAAGTTTCTGCCTCGTCTGCCGCGGCCGCCGGTCTGCCCTCTTGCCGCAACAACCGTGCCGTCGGGCAGCTCTGGGTGCATTTTTAAATAATTGTTGGTGGAGTCCACTGATTTCAGCACTGTGATCACGGTCCCGAAATGCTCCGTTTTTAAATACTGACGCACCGTAGTTTCACACAGACCCTCACAAACCAGTCGATAGCCGCGATTGGTTGCGGCGGCGATCTCCCAGCCGTCGTCCTTTAATGCGTGAATCGCTTTCCAAACAGCATTGCGCGAAATATTTAAAGCCTTTGCAATATCACTGCCGGAAATTTCACCATCTGCACTTAAAAGCAAATTTAAAACAGAATCTTTTGTTGCCATACTTAAAACCTCTGCACCGCCGATACACCGGCGAAATATTAATAAAATTATAGCATTTTCAAATGTCTCGGTCAAGTTTTTTGAGAGTCGCCGCTTTACCTGCAAAAAAATGAACGCTCTCTGCCCGTTTTATAGGGCAAAGAGCGCTTAATTTTTGTATCACAGATTTCATGACATCCGAACGGGTGATTCCCGGCTTTACAGCGCCTTTGACGACTGCTGCCGATCAAACCGCTGCTCAAAGCTGTCCGCCAATTGATTTTTTTGAGGACGGCTTTTGGCAAGACACCAGCCGTCCATTATTCGCTGATGAATTTATACTCCCCGTTTTCATAGCCGCAAATGACGCGGTCGCCTTTTTTGATTGTGCCATCCAAAAGAAGCTCGCTGAGTTTATCTTCAATGTGGCTCGTGATCGCACGGCGAAGCGGTCTTGCACCGTAAACCTCGTCAAATCCCACTTCGGAAACGGCCTTGACCGCCGTGTGGTCGAAGCTGATAGAAATACCCATCGCTTCCATGCGGCCTTTTAAGGTATCCAGCATTTTGCCGGCAATCTTTTCAATATCCGGCTGGGTCAGCTTGTGGAATACAATAATATCGTCCACACGGTTTAAAAATTCCGGCTTGAAGGTACGGCGAAGTTCACCCAGAACGTCGTTTTTCATCTTTTCCTCGTCGTTGTCCTGGCTTTTCTCAGCAGTAAAGCCGAACGCCGCGCGCTGTTCGGTAATAAACCGCGCTCCGACATTGGAGGTCATGATGATCACGGTATTTTTGAAGTTGACCTTTCTACCCTGAGAATCGGTCAAAACGCCGTCGTCCAAAATCTGCAAAAGAATGTTGAAAACGTCGGGGTGCGCTTTTTCGATCTCATCGAACAGAATCACGGAATAGGGTTTGCGACGCACAAGTTCGGTCAACTGACCGCCCTCGTCAAAGCCGACGTATCCGGGCGGCGAACCAATCATTTTCGCCACCGTGTGCTGTTCCATATATTCCGACATATCAAGTCTTATCATGGCGGATTCATCGCCGAACATTGCTTCGGCCAAGGCTTTGCAAAGCTCGGTCTTACCTACGCCGGTAGGACCTAAGAAAATGAAGGAACCAATGGGACGTTTCGGGTCTTTCAATCCTACTCTGCCGCGACGAATGGCGCGTGCAACGGCGCTGACGGCCTCGTTCTGGCCGATGATCCGTTCGTGCAGTACATCTTCGAGCCGCAACAGACGCTTGCTTTCCTCCTCGGTAAGCTGAGATACCGGCACGCCGGTCCATTCCGACACGACCTCGGCGATTTCCTCGGCGGAAACCACGCCGGAAACACGGTTATTTTTCTCCTCCCACTGCTTTTTTGCATTGGAAAGTGCTGTTTGCAGTTTTTTCTCTTTATCTCTCAGTTTTGCAGCCTGCTCAAACTGCTGGGCACGGATCGCTTCGTTCTTTTCTTCGGAAATTTTACGGATCTCCGCCTCCTGCTCCTTTAAGTCAGCCGGAGCGGTATAAACACGCAGACGAACCTTTGAAGCCGCCTCATCAATCAAGTCGATGGCTTTATCCGGCAGATAACGGTCGGAAATATAGCGCGATGAAAGCTTTACTGCGGCCGAGATCGCCTCGTCGGTGATCCGAACCTTGTGGTGCGCCTCGTATTTATCGCGAAGCCCCTTTAAGATCAGCTCGGCGTCGCTTTCCGACGGTTCGCCAACCGTAACCGGTTGAAAACGGCGCTCCAGTGCGGCGTCCTTTTCAATGTTTTTGCGGTATTCGTCCAGCGTGGTGGCACCGATAACCTGCAGATCGCCCCTTGCGAGCGACGGCTTTAAGATATTGGCCGCATCGGTAGAGCCCTCCGCAGAGCCGGCGCCGATAATGGTATGCACCTCATCAATAAAGAGAATAACGTCCTTGGAGGATTTCACCTCGTCAATGGCGGCCTTGATCCGCTCCTCAAAATCGCCGCGGTATTTCGTACCGGCCACCATGCCGGTCAAATCCAGGGAAATTACGCGCTTATTCCGCAGAATTTCCGGTGCATCGTCCGAGGCGATCTTTTGTGCCAGTCCTTCGGCAATGGCTGTTTTACCAACGCCCGGTTCGCCGATCAGGCAAGGATTGTTTTTGGTACGGCGGCAAAGAATTTCGATTACTCGTTCAATTTCCTTTGCCCTGCCGATCACGGGATCCAGCTTGCCGGCCTTTGCCTCGGCGGTGAGATCGCGGCCGTATTTTTCCAAAGTGGGCGTATTTGATTTGCCGTTTGACTGGCCTTTTTTACCGCCGCTTTTCGGCTCACCGTAAGACAGCTCTACAGCTTCGTTGAGCATTTCTGTGGGATCGGCGCCCATTTCGGCAAGAAATCGGAAAGCGTAATTGTCGGTATCGCTTAAAATACCGATCAAAATATGCTCCGTGCCGACGTAAGCCTTTTGCTCGGCACCGGCTTCGCGCATTGCGGCTTCGATCACACGCTTTGCTCTCGGCGTTAAATGATCGGGGCCTAACAGCGTGGGCGCGCCGCGGCCGATAGAGCTTAACATGAAGCTTTGCAGATTTTCTTCCGTAATGCCGTTTTCATTCAAAATACCGGCAGCCGCGCCGGAGCCTTCTTTTAACAACCCCAGCAGAATATGCTCACTGCCGACATAGGTGTGACCCATTCTGCCGGCGATGTCAATGGCAAGGTTTAATGCGAGATTTGCTTTTTCGGTAAAACCGTTAAAATTGTATTTCATAACGATTCCTCCTTTGGTGTTCAATGAACGGCCGAAAAATATTTTTCGGCGCGTTTTCGGCGTAACACTTTTTGCCACGCCCTATTTTAAAGTGTATTTCTGATAAATTGTGCAAGGCTGTGCGGTCGGTCTGCGGCAGCTTCATCGGTTGACTCAAGGCGCATCATATTCGGCCGCGACTCAATATAAAGCCTTGTCGGTAAATTGTTTGGCAATGCATCTGTCAGATTTTCGGCAATGCCGAGCTTTAGATCGGACAGCATAGTGCCCAGTTCCTCGTCCTTTAGCTTTCTTGCGCTTTTGAGCACTGCAAGCGCTCTGCAGGCAGCGTCTTCAATTTCAATGGGATCCAAAAGCTTTCTTGCGGCGCGTTCGCGCGCCACCACCTGCTCAGTAATGGCCTGTAAATTACCGATTGCCGTGCGCTCGGTAATGCCCATAGTGATCTGATTTGAGACCTCATACAGTGCCATATCGCCTTTTAAAAACGCTTTGAAAGAAAGTCCGATTCTGGAAACAGATTCTGAAATCATACCGATCTCACCGGCGGCCTCAAGGCCCGGCAAATGAAGAAGTGCCGAGCATTTAAGACCGGTGCCGAGATTGGTAGGACAAGCGGTTAAAAAGCCCAACTGTTCATGAAAAGCAATGGGCAGGTTCGTGCAAAGGCAATCGTCCCATTCGGAAAGCTTTTGATAAGCCTTTTCAAACTGCAATCCGCTTTCGAAAACCTGCAATCTTACATGATCTTCAAAATTTACTAGAATGCTCACGGTTTCATCATTGGACAAAAGAATGATTTTATGCCGACAATCGCTAAAAAAACGCTTTGGCAGAATACCGCGCTCGCAAAGCGCACCTCTTTGAACGTCACTCAGCGTATCAAGTCTTAAAATTTCAAAATCGTCCGACTTGGAATCGTCACCGTCAAACAAAGACGACTCAATCAACGCATTCACAGCGTCCTGCTGCTCGTCGTTCATGCGGTGCGCAAAGGGATAACCCTTTAAATTTCTGCAAAGCCTTAAACGAATGCCCACGGCTACATCATCATTCGGGGCAGTTGTGTGATACCAGCTGCTCATTGTGCATTTCCTCCCTCAATGGATCGAATTTCGTCGCGCAGCGTTGCCGCAAGCTCAAAATTTTCTGCCGCCACGGCGCGATCCAGCCGCTTTTGGAGCTGTTCCACTCTCGACGTCGGGCTGAGCCGCGGTGCCGAGGACTGTGGAATCTTCCCAACATGGGGCGACCTGCCGTGAATGCGGTTGAGCGTTGGCATCAGCTGGCGGTAAAAGGTCGTATAGCATTCTTCACAGCCCAAAAGGCCGGAGCCTGCAATATCGGCAAAAGTGCTCCCACAGCCGGGGCAACGGATCTCTTTTTCCTCGGTAACGGGGTTTAAAGCGTTATCGTCAAAAACCGAGGCAAGCAAATTCATCAGCCCCAGATGCTCAAAACGGTCAAGGCCGCTGTTGGCCGCGCAGTAACCGCACAGATTCATGTCGGTCACATGGCCGTTGATCACGGTGTGAATATGGGTAGTGGCGGTGTTTTTTCCGCATTTTTCACATTTCATAAAAATCACCTGCTTTTAATTTTACAGTAACGATAAAAACATTTGTTTGAGCATTGCAGCTCTGACCTGCGCGCGCACCGCGGTTGGTATTTCATGAAAGACGGTTCCCGAAAGAACCGATTCCATTAAACCGGCGGCCTCGTCGGAGATCAGACCGGAATGCTGACAGTTTTCAATAATAATCCGGGCGGTGGAAAGGTCTACACCGGAACCCATGGAATTAATAATATGCATAATGGCGGAGGACTTTGACAACTGGATCCTTGTGATTCGGATATAGCCGCCGCCTCCCCTGCGGCTTTCGATTAAATAGCCTCGTTCCGGCGTGAACCGTGAGGACAGTACATAGTTAATCTGGCTCGGTACGCAACCAACGGATTCGGCCAGCTCATTGCGCTGTATTTCGGCTATGTTTTGGTCGGAGCTGTCCAAAAGCTCTAAGATTCTTTGTGTAATAATATCGCTTAGTTTCATAACGCACCTTCTTTGACCTTTCCTGACTTTAACTATATTATAGCACAAGGTCAGAGAAAGTCAATAGTATTATAAAAATTTTTTGATATTTTTTAAAAAAGCATGAAAAAAAGCCCCAAATTCCCAACTGTAACATAAATTCTTCTAAGGCATATGATGTTGTTGAAGGCAGGAAAGGAGGAAAACATAATGTGTAATAACGGTTTTGGCGGCGGTTGCTGCTTATGGATCATCATTATCCTTATCTTATTGTGCTGCTGCGGCGGTTGCGGCGGTTGCGGTAACGGTTGCGGCGGTTGTGGCGGCTGCGGCGGTTGCGACAACAACTGCTGTTGCTAATCCCCTTTTTAAGCACTTTTTCAAGCGGGCATTCGGACGATGAGTTTTAGTTCTGAAGAATGCCCCCTGCCGCGAAAGCTCCGGTGTGTTTTTTAAGGCAGAAAACGGTCCATAAACGCCGGAGTTTTCGCGGTGACAAAAAGGTTGCTGTTCTAACACAAGGACAGCGACCTTTATTTTTGTACTGTTTATAAATCTTTAGTTTATCGCCTGCCGATAATTTGATGGATTTTGCAAAATCGGCACGAAAGCTCTGTACCAAAATTTTGTTTTTGGGGATTGCTCGGAGGCTTTCAGCGTGGTGTCGGGCGACCCTCGGCGCACGCGAACCGACGGCCAAAAGAATTTTTTAGCTGTCGGTTTTTTTGCAGCGGCGGTTTTTTAGCTTTAAAAAAACCGCCGCTGCAAAGTCGCCTTTCGGCGACGGCGTGCGCCGAGGGTCGCCCGGCACCGTGCAGAAAGCCCCAAAAAAATTTCTCAAGATCCGGCAAACATGGTCTGAGAAAAAACATATTTTCTAAAAAAGTTCACCCGCGTCCGCCGACTGGTAAAAGGCGCGGAACCGCAGCAGTTGACAATTGCGGGCTTTGCCGCTATAATACTAAATATGATATATGTATTTTTTATAACGAACGCTTGGAATAATTCATATTTAATATAGCAAGGCACTCAGAAAAAGCACCGAATTTTTTCTTAAAGCTTTGCTGTGAATATGCCGTGCGGCTTTTGTATAACAAGCGGAATTATGGGGAGATTTATGAACATCAGTTACGATTATTACCGTGTCTTTTATTATGTAGCGAAGCTCGGTAACATTTCACAGGCGGCAAAGGTATTAATGAACAACCAGCCGAATCTTACAAGAATTATTAAAACCTTAGAGAGCGAATTGGGCTGTCCGCTGTTTCAAAGAACCAACCGCGGCATGCACCTGACGCCAGAGGGCGAAAAGCTCTATTTTTTTATTAAGGTAGCACTTCAAAATATTGAAGCCGGCGAGGCAGCAATTGAGCAAAGCCGCACCTTAAAACGCGGCACGGTATTCATTGCCGCCAGCGAGGTTGCACTGCACTGTCACCTTTTGCCGGTGTTCAAAAAGTTTCGGCAGGAGTATCCCGGCATTCAGTTAAGAATCAGCAACTACACCACGCCGCAGGCCATCGACTCTTTAAAAACCGGAAGCGCCGATTTCGCCGTGGTGACTGCACCGTCCATGCCGCTGCCTACCTTATCGGTTACCCCGGTAAAAAACATCCGCGAAGTTGCGGTCTGTTCTCCTGTTTTCAAAGAGCTGCTCACAGACAAAGTTCCCCTCTCAGCGCTTTGCCGGTATCCGCTGATTTCTCTCGGCTCGGAAACACAATCATATAAATTTTATGAAACATTTTTTGCCGAGCATGGCTTGCAGTTCAGTCCCGAAATTGAAGCCTTTACTGCCGACCAGATTCTGCCAATGGTGGAGGCCGATCTCGGCATTGGATTTTTGCCGCAGGTATTCCTTAAAAATGCAGAACGCGCCAAACCGATCACCTTAAATGAAGAAATCCCCAAGCGCCCCCTTTGCCTGATCAAAAGAAAGAACCAGTCTTTAAGCGTCGCGGCAAAAGTGCTGGAGCGCATGGTAATGGAAACGGAAGAAGGATAAATTTATATACGCTCCATAAAACAGTGCATCATCGGCGCAATCTCGCCTTCTCAACCATAGCGCACGAATCCGAACCCGCCTAAAACGTCGGAATTTCGGCACTTTTTGGCCTTTCGTCGCCCATATGCGTTCGCCTTATGCACTTCTCAAAAACAAAAAAGACAGCAGAAACCGACGAATTGCGGTCTCTGCTGTCTTTATTATGCCCTCAGCATAAATCTATCGGCCAAAAACGCTGATTTACGAATCGACGAGCGTAGTGCGTTCAAAACGCTTTATTGGATATTTCCGGTTACGGTCAGCGTGGACACGCCGGGTATCACGGTATAGCTGCCGTTTGCATTCTGCGTATAGGTCGCGGCAGGAACCGTAATTTGCCCCGCAACCGTGCTGAACAAGCCGGTCGTTTCGTTATAAGTGTAATTGGTGGGTGACGTCCAGCTTGTGCCATTAAAGGTAACAGCGAGGTTCGAGAGCATCGGGTTAAAGGTGTCGGTCACGACTGCGCCGTCACCCGCCGCTACCTCCGTGTTTCCGTAGTTTTGAATGGTAAAGGTATAGGTGACCCGACCGTTTACATT
>CADAVL010000044.1 GCA_902791335.1 Oscillospiraceae bacterium | reverse complement strand
CTCCGTCCCCATTCTCATAATCACGGGTTATCTCCCAATCAAGCTGAAAATCTCCTGTCTGTGTAATTTTACTTGTCCACTTTATTGACTATATTCCACTCAATCGTCTTTTTCTATACCTTTTGATCTCACATCAATTGTAACTCTACAGAAAAAAGAATATTTTTTCGACAAAAAGCTTGACAAGCAGGTGAAAATACTGTACAATAAAAATTACAAGAAAGTGGTGGCCGCGAATTGCGTTTTTTCACTTTCTTGCCGTGTAATCTGACTGCTTCATGGCATTTTGCCATTTAAAAACAGTCTGAATACCGGGTTCGGGAACGGTCGGGCTTTGTCGTCTTTAGCCGTGGCCGTTCCGGCAGTGCGTGGCGCAACCCTTCGCCGCGCACTGCCTTTTTTTTTGCAAACTGAAAATCGGTTTTTAGTATTTTTCATAAAAGAACGGTCGCCTTTTGAAAAAATGCACCGGCTTTTTCAAGTGGTACGCGTTTTTGGCGGATTTTTGTCAAAATGGCCGAATTTTACATTGATTTAAAGCACAATATGCGATATAAATATTTGTGCTAAAATTCGGTGCTTTCTGCGCATAGGCGAACAAGAAAAATTAAGAACCATCCTAAAGCACCGGTATTAAAAGGAGAAAAAACATGGATAAAAAACCGCTTTGCGCCGAAAAAAACGGCGAACTGATCTTTACACTTTTTGCCGACATGCATTATAAAAAAGGGATGTATCTGCCAAGCGTTCAGGATATGGAAAAGATTTTAGACCGCGCACACGAAAACAATTCGGATTTTGTGATTCATGTGGGCGACCTTTGCAACGACTATCTCGGCTCGCCGGAGCTTGTAAACGCCTATCTACACAATCGCTACGGTCTTTTGGCCTGCGGTGTTTACGGAAACCACGAGCTGGAAACCAAGGGCAACACGATGGCGGTGGTTACGCCGCTTTTGTGTAGTTTGCCCGAAAAGGCGGTTTTCGGAACTGCGGACGGCAGAATTTCTCCCGAGATTGGATATTATTATTTCGACATCAAAGGCTTTCGCATGATCTGCCTTGACACGAACTATTCTTATAATGAAGCGCTTGGCGTTTATGAACATAATAAGGAGGGCAGCTGGGGGTCGCCAAAGGAAAACACGCTTCAAAACAGCCTTGGCCCGCAACAGCTGAGCTGGCTCGAAACAGTACTGACAAAATCGGCCGAGGAGGGCGTTTCCTGCGTTCTTTTCAGTCACGCAAGCTTTGTGGAGGACTGGGAGCATTCGCCGGAATGGGAGACGGTCGGGACGCTGATCAAAAAAGCGAATGACCGAAAAAAGCGGACGGTTGTTATGGTTGTGAACGGGCACTATCACGAGGACGCTTGCAAGGTTTTAGACAATGTGCTGTATCTCAACACCAATGTGGTACGCAACGGATTTTGGGGTGTATCGCACGAACAGCACTATCTTGACGGACAGACCTTTCTTTTTACCGATTATGACAAATCCGGCAGGGAAACAAGGACTTACGAAAAGAATATCAACGAGCTTTCACAGGCGCAAAACACCTATTTCTTTGCGGATCCTTTGAGCGCGGTGGTGAAGCTCTCTCCCGACGGCGGAATAAAGATCGAAGGCGCAAAAACAAAGTGGCTCTATGATGTAAAACCCGACGCCGACAGAATGAATCCCTTTATTCATCCGTATATTTTAAGCGGCGAGTGGCAGCTGGACTAAACGGAAAAATTCGAACGGTCGGCCGTATGCAAAGCTTTCATCGGCGCTTTTGGGGCGGAAAGCTTTTTGGCGGCGATCATAAATGCGTGACGCGTCCGGTACTCGTCAGCTTAAAAAAGAGCCGCCGCGAAACACAGTTTTAGAAAAATGCGAAAATATTTTAAAAAAATTCTTGCAATGTGCGGCCGCTTGTGATATAATCTAAAGGCTGTAATATGCCTTATTGCGTGTTACGGCACAAAAATTCACATGTTCTGCATACGACAGGTGCCGGATTTTGGGATTGGTATAACCGGTCAAACGGCAGAACAGAGGAAAAACCTGAAGGAGGAAATCCCAAATGTCAGTAGTATCAATGAAACAGCTTCTCGAAGCAGGTGTCCACTTCGGTCACTTAACCAGACGTTGGAACCCGAAAATGGCTCCCTACATCTTCACCGAACGCAACGGCATCTACATTATCGACCTGCAAAAAACCGTTAAAAAGCTGAACGAGGCTTATATGTTCGTTCGCGATCTGTCCGCTGAGGGCAAGGAAATTCTGTTTGTCGGCACCAAAAAGCAGGCGCAGGATTCCGTGAAGGAAGACGCACTTTCCTGCGGTATGCCTTATGTAAACGCACGTTGGCTCGGCGGTATGCTCACCAACTTCCGCACCATTCGTCACAGAATCGACCGCTTGAATCAGCTGCGTCAGATGAGAGATGACGGCACCTTTGAGCTGCTTCCCAAAAAAGAAGTGATCAAGCTGAACCTTGAGATTGAGAAGCTTGAAAAATTTCTCGGCGGTATCCAGGATATGAAAAAGATTCCCGGTGCGCTGTTTATTGTTGACCCGAGAAAAGAAAGAATCGCCGTTCAGGAAGCACACAAGCTGGGCATTCCGATCGTTGCGGTCGTTGACACCAACTGCGACCCCGACGATGTTGACTATGTGATTCCCGGCAACGACGACGCGATCCGTGCCGTGAAGCTGATCACCCAGACCATGGCTGCCGCTGTAATCGAAGGCAAGCAGGGTCAGCAGGGCGCTGCTGCAGAAGAGGCCGCAGAAGAAGCTGCCGAAACCGCAGAAGAAGCCGCCGAATAATTTGAATTATATAATTATACGCTATATTTAGGAGATGACACAAATGGCATTTACAGCAAAAGACGTGCAGGCCCTTCGCGAGAAGACCGGCTGTGGCATGATGGATTGTAAAAAAGCATTGGTTGAGTGCGACGGCGATATGGACAAGGCCGTTGACTATCTTAGAGAGAAAGGCCTTGCTTCTCAGGCAAAGAAAGCCACCCGTGTTGCCGCGGAAGGCGCTGTTGTTACCTATTCCGCAAACGGCGTTGCCGCTGTGGTTGAAGCCAACACCGAAACCGACTTCGTTGCGTCAAACGACGAATTCAAGGCTTTTGTATTAAAGGTTGCAGAAATTGTTGCAAAGCAGAATCCTGCCGATGTTGCAGCACTGCTCACCCTGAAAAACGACGAGGGTCAGACCGTTGAGGAAATGGTTCAGGAAATCTTCCTGAAATTCCGAGAGAACATCAGCGTTCGCCGCTTTGTCCGCTATGAGGGCATCACCGCAGGCTACGTTCACGCCGGCGGCTCTATCGGTGTTCTTGTAAAGTTCGACACCACCGATGAAATTGCTGCAAAGCCGGAATTTGCCGCTATGGGCAAAGCCGTTGCAATGCAGATTGCCGCACAGAGCCCGGCTTATCTTGACCGCGCTTCTGTTCCGGACGATGTACTTGCAAAGGAAAAGGAGATCCTCATCGCTCAGATGAAGGAAGACCCCAAAATGGCCAACAAGCCCGAAGCGGTGCTTGGCAAAATTGTTGAGGGCAAAATCGGCAAGTATTATTCCGAAAACTGCCTTTTGGAGCAGGAGTTTGTTATGGACGACAGCCTGACCGTCGGCAAGTATATTGAAAAGACTGCCAAAGAGCTTGGCGGCAGCATTAAAGCGGTGGATTTCGTTCGCTTTGAAAAGGGCGAAGGCATTCAAAAGCGCGAGGACAACTTTGCAGACGAAGTTGCTTCCATGGTAAAATAATTTCTTGAAAACTTCAAAAGGGTGTTGACGAAAGACGTCAACACCCTTTTGTCATTTTTCAGGTGGAAATATTGTTTGGCTTTTTTACAGTACCGCTTTATCGGGCGGCAGGAAATTCATTAGCGGCTGAAAATTGATCGGACGGTCGGCAGTCTTTCGAGCGGTCGGAAATCCGCTGAGGGGTGGCAGTCTTTTGAGTAGTCAGAAATCCGCCGAGCGGCCGGTAGTCTGCGAGCGATTGGGGGCCCTTCGAGTATTCGGAGCCCTGCCGAGCGGCTGGGGGGAGCCTTTCGAGTAGTCGGATCTCTGCCGGCGGCTGCGGGGAGCCTTTCGAGTAGTCGGAACCCTGCCGGGTGGTCGGGGGAGCTTTTCGAGTAGTCACAGATTCATCAAGTGGTTGGAATTTCGTTGTATAGTTGGAAATCTACCGAGGGGGCGGGGGAACCTTGCTAAGCGGCCGGAAATCTACTCAAACGACCCAATTTGTTCCACCGGACAATCAAAAATTTCGCGCGCAAACCAAACGTCTTTTACAAGGAAAGTTTTATGATTGAGATAATTCAAAATTCCGGCGTCGGTTTTGAAATGAAACTGCAATTTATAAGAATACAAGGCGTGGTGGCGAAAGCCCTTTTTGCGGTCGGCCGTGCCGATCTTGCTGTATTTCCCGTCGCCCAGCAATGGGTGCCCGATCGAGGCCAAATGCGCCCGGATCTGGTGGGTGCGCCCAGTTAAAAGCTCCACCTCAAGCAACGCACAGTCGTTCTTTTCGCGCAGCACCCGATAGCGCGTTTTGATCATTTTGTTTTGGTCGGTCTTGTTTTTTCGGATAAAAACAATGTTGTTCTTTTCGTTCTTTTCGAGATACCCCTCTAAGGTGGCCGACTTTTGCTCCGGTACGCCGTGCACGGCGGCTAAATAGTATTTATCCAATTCGCGCGTTTTGATCTTTTCGCAGAGAATTCGAAGTGCTTCGGCTTTTTTTGCAGCAATCACAATGCCACCGGTATTGCGGTCAATGCGGTTGGCAAGCGCCGGACGGAAGCTGTTTTCCTGTGCCGGATCGTATTCGCCCTTTTCGTATAAATACCGCTGAATTCTTCCGATGAGGGTGTCACAGTATTCGTGATCGTCCGGATGCACAAGCAGACCCTGCCGCTTATCGAGCAGCAGAATATTTTCGTCCTCGTAAACCACCGAAAGCTCTTTCGATGCCGAAAGAAAGTCGTATTTTGGTTTGGTCGGTTCAAAAAATTCGTCGTTGATATAAGCGGAAATTACATCGCCTTTTTGAAGCCTTGTGGAAATTTCTCCGCGCTTTCCGTTGACCTTGATCCTTTTGGTGCGAATGTATTTATACATCAGCGCGGGCGGTAATTTCGGCATGGATTTTGTAACAAATTTGTCCAGTCGTTGATCGGCATCGTTTTGTGTAATAGTAAACTCTTTCATTGTGGATTTTCCTTAATGTAAATGTGTCAGTATGATATATTTCATTATATCACAAAAAAGCCCTTTTCAAAAGGGAAAATTTGTTATATAATATTTTTAGTTTGTGTTATAAAAAATTTGACGATGTAAAGATCAAGGTGGAAATTGCTCCGGTTTTTGTAACGGGAGGACAGGCTCTTAAAAAATAGAATCTGTCCGAAGCTTTTTGTAACACTTATAAATAACAGCAAAACCTAAATTTATCGTATACTGGTGAAAGGAGAACTTTGTCATGCCTCAGTATGACCACAGCGGTCATCGTTCCCGAATGAAACAACGATTTTTAAAGGATTTGAATTTTGATAATTTTGAGCCGCACAATATTTTGGAAATTTTATTGTTTTATTCTATTCCGCGGCGTGACACCAACGAACTGGCGCATCAGCTGATCGACCGCTTCGGTTCACTATCTGCCGTGTTGGACGCACCGGTGGACGAGCTTATTAAAGAGGACGGCATTTCTGAAAACACTGCCTGCCTTCTTAAAATGATCGTGCCGTTGGCACGGGCGTATAACAACGATAAATACAACGAAAAAACAGTACTCGACACGCCGGACAGGATCTCCGACTATTTGCTGGCACAGTACATCGGTTATCAGGACGAGGTGCTGTCACTGATCAGCATGGACAACTGCTGTCGGGTGTTGTCTTACGATATTGTGGTGCGCGGCACAAACAACCATGTTGCCGCCGATACGCGCCGCATGATCGAAATTCTTTTGCGTTCGGGCGCGAGCAGTGCCATTTTGGCGCACAACCATCCGGGCGGATTTGCATTGCCGTCGCTTGGCGATATCAAAGCCACGCGGAACGTGAATTTTGCACTAAAAAACATTGGGGTTCGACTGCTGGATCACTATATCATTGCCGCAGACGAATGCATCTCTCTAAAGCAATCGAAGGAATATACCGATCTGTTTGGTTGATCTTGCGGTGTCGGCTGCCATATTGCGTGGGCGGACGCTTGGTCTGAGCCTTTAAAAAAGAATCGGTCGGAGTTATCCGCGCAGCGCGAGCAGTTTAAAAACCGTATTAATTTTTAAAAAGTACATAAAATACATCGTTTAAAGGAGAACCATTCCCCATGAAAACCGTAACCGTCCGTATGAACGACACCGAGCTTTCGGTGGATACCCTCGGCGCACAGCTGCGCTCCTTTAAAAAAGGAGAAACCGAATACCTTTGGCAGCGCGACCCAAAAATCTGGAGCGGCAGCGCCCCCATTCTGTTCCCCATTGTGGGTGAGTTGAAAGGGGAGGGCAAAACCACCTTGATTGACGGAAAGCCGTATCATATGCCGATCCACGGCTTTGCCGGCAGCAGTGAATTTGAGGTGACGGAAACTTCGGATCACTCGGTTTTAATGACCTTGAAAGCGAACGAGGATACCAAAAAGCAGTATCCGTTTGATTTTCGGTTAGGAGTTCTTTTTGAAATTACCGAGCACGGTTTTCGCCAGACCTTTATCGTGACCAATGAATCATCGCGCGAAATGCCGTTTGTCATCGGCGCGCACCCGGGCTTTCGTGTGCCGCTGTTCGGCGATCATTTTGAGGATTATACCGTTTCTTTTGAATTTCCCGAAAGTGCGCCGTGCTACCGCATTGACGAGGATGGACTGGTGAACGACAGCGTAAAAGAGCAGGTCTTTTCAAAGGACGGTACGCTGCAGATGACGCACGCACTTTTTGAAAAAGGCGCTGTTTTGTTTGATTCTTTAAAATCGCGCAGGGTTTCGCTTTTAAACCGCGAGGGCCACGGCGTTGCCATGGATTTCCCCGGATTTGATTTCTTCGGTATCTGGCAAATGGCCGGAACAAACGCCGAATACGTTTGTTTAGAGCCTTGGACCGGTATGAACGACTGCTACAGTGAGGACGGCGTTTACACGCACAAAAAGGGAATTAAGGTGCTGAAACCGGGCGCCGAGGAAAAATTAAGCTTTACGGTGACAGTGCAGTAGAAAGTATCGGCGCAATAAAAAATGTCAGCGCAATTGAAAAGATAGCGCCATAAAAAGCGACAGCAAACAAAAAACGGCGGCAATAACCGTGAAAGACCGTTCGACGAATGATAAAAATGAAGAACCGGCCGCGATGAAACCGGAAGCTCCCCTGCGCGCCGCCGCCTTCGGCGAAGAATCCCCCGAAAACGCCGAAGGCGTTTTCGGGGGATTCCAGCGGAGTTTTCCCTTTACGGGAAAACTCCGCGCGGCGCGCAGGGGAAACTTCCGGTTTTATCTCGGCCGGTTCGTTGCCGAACTATCGCGGCCGGATCCGTGCGCTATGGTAAAAAAGCGCGGCACTCGCATTTTTGTGAAATTGTGGACTTTGCCCATTGAATCGGCAGGATATTTGTGGTAGAATGTAAAAAAGCCGCAGGTTGCTTTTGGAAAGCGCGGCAGAACATTTTTATGATTGTAATTTTAGGCTGACGGGGATTCCAAACCGCAACGGAATTCGGCGCGCGGCCTTACGCGGAGGCTTTATCGGTGAAAAATTTTGAAGTAAAAACAAAGATCTATTTCGGTCAGAACGCACTGGACCGACTCAAAGATCTCAAGTATAAGAAAGTCACCATTATTACTGATCCCTTTGTGGTGACCGGCGGGCTGATCAGTCAGATTACCAGCCGTTTGGACGAAGTCGGCACGCATTATGAAATTTACGACGACGTAATCCCAGATCCGCCGGTGGAAAAGGTGATCGCCGGTGTAACGGCTGTTCTTAAGAACGAGCCGGAGTGCATCGTTGCCGTGGGCGGCGGCAGTGCCATGGATCTTTCAAAGTCCATTCGCAAATTTGCCAACCACATTGACCCCACCTTCAATCCGCCGCTTGTTGCCATTCCCACCACCAGCGGCACCGGCAGCGAGGTCACGCCGTTCTCGGTTATTACCGATCCGCAGGCCGGCACAAAATATCCCTTAGCTTCCGATGACATGGTGCCGGACGAGGCAATTTTGGACGAAGAACTGGTAAAAAGCGTGCCGCCGAGCATTACGGCCGACACCGGCATGGACGTGCTGACCCACGCAATTGAGGCCTACGTCAGCACCAACAACAACGAATTTTCCGCCGCTTTGGCTGAAAAGGCGGTTGAGATCTGCGGTCAGTTTTTGATCCGTTCTTACAACGACCATAACGACACCCACGCGCGCCGCAAAATGCACATTGCGTCCTGCCTTGCAGGTTTGGCATTCAGCTCTGCGTCTTTGGGCCTGAATCACGGTATGGCGCACCAGCTTGGCGCACAGTTCCACATTCCGCACGGCCGTGCCAACGCCATTTTGCTGCCGCATATTATTGAATACAACAGCCATATCACCATTAATTCCAGAAGCCGCAAGGAATATGCGCCCTGCGTACATAAATACTGCAACATGGCGCGTATTCTGGGCGTAAACAACCTGAACGAGATCACCACCATTCACGCGCTGATTAGCTTTATTCGGTTTATGTGTACCGAGATGAACATTCCGCTTTCTATTTCGGAAATCGGAGGTATCAGCGAGAATGAGTATAAATCCCGTATCAGCGCCATGGCAGACGCCGCACTGCGCGACGGCACCACGGCAACCAATCCGCGCACGCCCACAAAAGAGGAAATCATGCGGATCTACCATAATCTTTGGTAATTGCCTTTTTTAAAAATCGACGTGCGAATTGCGCACCAAAGGTACAAAATAAGAAAACGAAAGCACCTTCAAAAAGCTTTAAAGCCTTTTTTGAGGTGCTTTTTTCTTTTTTAGGCTTGATCGCAGGGACAATGAATCACCGAAAAATTATTAAAAAACAAATTTTAAAAATTAAATATTTCCTGTTTGAATGCGGTCTTCGTTGGGTAGAATAAAAGTGTTACATCCCGAGCTTTAAAACAGAAAAAATTCGGGGTGCGACAGAGAAGTATCTTTTTTTGTGACGGAGGTGAAACAAAATGGAAAATACCGGTGTTAAATGCGATGTGACCGAGTGCGTTCACAACTGCTGTTCCAATAAATGCAAGCTTGGAACCATCGAGGTTACTCATATGCACACAAGCGCGGATTCGATGAATACGCCGCATTTCTGCAAAAGCTACGAAGAAAAATAATTTATTGATCCTATATACCTGTGTTTAAAAATGATCCGTTTCACAGAAAATGCCCTGCCGTAAGATTCTCGGTCGGGGGAGCTTTTTGTGGGGCGGATTGTTTTTTGCCGCGTTTTTTTCAATATCAAAAGACAGCATTGCAAACCGTGGCTGGGTTTGCATTTCAAAAAAGCGGTGCTCCTTTTAAATTGAAATTTTGTAAAAATTTACAAAATATCTAAAAGATCGCCCCGGCGAACGGTTGTAAAAGTTCAAGGAATTTGGTATAATAACTCCATACAGCAAAGTGAGAAAGGCCCAAAGCCGCTCACTTTTGGCAGAATCAAACGATATAAAACCTTTTATTGGAGGAAAGACCGAATATGTCAATACCGAAAATCAGGGACCTCTATTCTTTAGAAAACACCCGTGCGGCGGCGCTTTTTGAAAATGCCGAATATCCGTGGGAGGTGCTGCCCAATATCGGAAGCTTCATTTTGGAGCTTGGAAAAAATCTGTCGCCTGAGGAGTTCGACCACCCGCAGGAGAACGTTTGGATCGCGAAAGACGCCACGGTTTTTGACTCAGCGTATATTGCCGGTCCTTGCATTATTGACCACGAAGCCGAGGTGCGCCACGGCGCGTTTATTCGCGGCAATGCGCTTGTCGGCCGCGGCTCGGTTGTGGGAAACTCCACCGAGCTTAAAAATGTGATCATTTTCGATTCGGTGCAGGTTCCCCATTATAATTACGTCGGCGATTCAGTACTGGGGTATCGCTCCCACATGGGCGCCGGCTCCATTACCTCGAATGTGAAGTCCGATAAAACCCTTGTACATGTAAAATCGGAAGACGAGGATATTGCCACCGGCCTTAAAAAATTTGGTGCCATGCTCGGCGATTTTGTTGAGGTAGGATGCGGCTCGGTGCTTTGCCCCGGCACAGTGATTGGGAAAAACACCAATATTTATCCGCTTTCCATGGTGCGCGGCGTTGTGAAGGCTGACAGTATTTATAAAAAGCAGGGCGAGATCGTAACAAAGCGCTGACGTTTTGAACTTTGGCCCGGATTTCAAAAATGTGCGGATATCATTAGATTCGCTTTTTAAAGTACAGCGTCAGGCGTGACGGATTTGTGCGCTATGGCAAAACGCAAAAAATCAGTAAAGGGGGATTCGGCAATATGGAGCTTTGGGATATTCTCGACCAATCGGGCAACCGCACCGGGCGCAAAATGGTGCGCGGTCAGCGGCGGCTGTTGTCGGGAGAATACCACCTTGTTGTGCACATCTGGCCCTTTGATAAAAACGGTCAGCTGCTGATACAGCGCAGAGCAAATACACGCAAGCTCATGCCGAACGAATGGGCCGCTACCGGCGGCTCAGCTGTTTCGGGGGAGGACTCCATCACGGCGGCCATGCGCGAGCTTCACGAGGAGCTTGGCATTGAAACCACGCCGAATGAGTTTTTGTTTGCAAGGCGGTTAAAACGGAAAAATTCTTTTTTAGATGTTTGGTTTGTAAAGGTCGATGTGGATATCTGTTCGCTCAAGCTGCAAAAGGAGGAAGTCAGCGAGGTTCGCTGGATCGGCGGCAATCAGCTGAAATATCTTGTAAAGCAGGGGCGCTATCACAATTACGGCCGGGAATACTTTGAATTGGTTACCAATTCGCTTAATAAATTCAAAACGGAGGGATCTACCCTTTGAGTACACAATTACCGGATAAATGCCCGATTTGCGGCAGTTATCTTTTCAGCGATGATGATATTGTTTACTGTCCCGACTGCGGTGCGCCGCATCATCGGGATTGTTGGAATGCGGTGGGGCACTGCGGTCTTTTAAAGGATCACGGCACCGAAAACGAATATACGCCGCATGAACCGAAAGACGGCGCGGAATTAAAAGATGACGCTTTCAATAAAACGGCGGCGCAATCTGCGGAAAATGACGCTTTTCAAAACCGCACACAAGACCCCGAAGACGATGATTTTGAACGCCAAAACGAAGAAGCACAGGAGAGAATGCACGCCTGCGCTTCCTGCGGCAGAATGATTCCGGACAATGCGCAGTTTTGCCCTTACTGCGGCAGGGCGGAGAACGAAGCCGATGATTTGGAATCTCCGTTCGGCTTTTTTCAAAACATTCGCATGGACCCTTACGGCGGCGTAAACAAAAATTCCTCTATTGAGGGCGTTTCGGTGCGTAAAATTGCAAAATTCGTATCCTATGCGCCCAATCGGATGCTGCCGCTTTTCAAACAGTTTGAATCCGGGAAAAAACGCACCTCATGGAATTGGGCGGCCTTTCTTTCGCCCTTTACGCAGTGTTTTTTCAGAAAAATGAATCTGCAAAGCTTTTTGTATTTCCTGGTGGACCTGGTCGGCTGTGTGCTTTTAAGCCCGTTTTATAACACGGTCTTAAACATCGACTTTCCGGTGAACACCACCTCTCAGCAGATGACGGCAACGCTTTTGAATAATCCTTTAAAATATTTCACCGCCGACACGATGATTCTGGCGGGGTTGGGGCTTTTGGTGCTGCTTAGTGTGAGAATCTTTGCAGGACTTTACAACAACTTTATTTATAAAAAGCACGTGATCTCCACCATTAAAGCGGTGGAAAAGGATTTAGACGCGGATGAGGAAGACGAGCTTTTAAGAAAGGGCGGCACGCGGCCGTTTTTATCCCTGCTCATTTTTATGATGATTCTTTATTTCGGCAACTATATTCCCGCATTTATTGCAAGGCTTTTGTTTTCGTAGCATTGCAGGATTTCGGCGAATTGTAAAATATAAGAATTGAGCTTCTGCGAGGTGACCTACATTTATGGAGCAACACAATAAAATCTGTCCGGCTTGCAAAACCGAGAACGAGCCGGATTATCTCTTTTGTAAAAACTGCGGCACGCCGCTTGACAACCCTTACATGGAGGGTTCGGCCAATACGCAGTATACGCCTCCGCCGGGCTACGGCGCGCAGAATATGGGCGGTTTTCCCTTTGGTATGACGCCCGTGGACTATGCGGCCGTTGAACCTCAGCTGGACGGCGCGGACACCTGTAAGGTCGAGGCTTTTGTCGGAACGCAAAAACTGAACACCTTTATGCGGCTGTTTATCGCCATGAAACGCACCGGCCGGAAAATCTTTTTTAATCTTCCGGTAGCGTTGCTCGGCCTTTTGATGGTGCCGCTTTCTTCGGCGTGGTTTTTCTTTCGGAAGATGTATAAGGTCGGCTTGATCATCTGTGCGGCAAGTCTTTTGATTACGGCGGCCACCACGGCCATCAACTTTCATCACGACCGACAAAATGCACTGGCGCTGCAAAAGGAAATTCAATCGGTTTCTACGAGTGAGCTTTCCACCTACACGCCAAAGGGGAATTACGGCCAGACGGATTCCGAGATCACAGTGAAATATATTTCAAGAAGCGTTTCGTTTGCAGGCGTGATCTTTCTTTCCATGTTTGCCTATTATTTTTATTATAAGCATTGCACAAAATCCGTGCGGCGTATCGAGAATGAAAACCCCTCGGCCGATCTTTATTCTTATTCGCTTGCCGGTGGTACCAATATCGTGGCGGCAATTTTGATCCCGCTTCTTGTGTATATGCTCACTTCATTCATTGTTATGGCGCCGTATTATGAGCTCTTCTTCTCGGAAACGGAGCCTGCAAGGCTGATGTATATTATTTTAAGGGTAAGCTGATGGGTCAACTCTCGCTGGCTTGGGGGCTGAGCGCGGTAGGCTGCGGTTTTGCAGAAAAACCGTGCAACAAGGCTTTTTAATGAACAACAAAAGGACAGACGAATTTATGACGCAAAATAACGACACCATTGCGGCTGTGGCAACACCGCAGGGTTCGGGCGGCCTGGGGGTCGTTCGTATTTCCGGCAAGGACGCTTTTTTGGTTGCCGACAAAGTCTTTCGCGCAAAAAACGGCAAAAAGCTTTCGGAAATTCCCGGATATACCGCCCTTTTCGGCAAGGTTTTCAGAAATGACGAACCACTGGACGAGGCGGTGGCTTTGGTTTTTCGCGCGCCGAAAAGCTACACGGGAGAAGATGTGGTGGAGCTTTCGGTCCACGGCGGCAATTATCTTGTGCGCGAGGCCCTGCGCGCGGTTTTAAACGCCGGTGCAAGGGTGGCTTTTGGCGGCGAGTTTACGCGCCGCGCTTATGAAAACGGAAAAATGGATCTTATGGAGGCCGAAGCGGTGATGAACCTTATTTCGGCCGACGGAGAAAAAGCGCGCCGCGCGGCGCTGAGCCTGCACGAAGGGGCGGCGTCCGCCGAGGTTCAAAAAATCCGTTCGGCGCTGCTGACCGCGGCGGCAGGATTGGCCGTTTTTTCGGACTACCCCGATGACGAGCTGCCCGAATTCAGCGAAGAAACCCTGATGGGCACTTTGAATGAGGCGGAAAACGGACTTTCCGCGTTGCTAAAGAATTACGATGCCGGCAAGGTTCTGCGCGAGGGTGTGGACACTGTGATCGCCGGTCGGCCGAATGTGGGGAAATCCACCCTGATGAACCTGCTGTCCGGCTGTCGGCGCTCCATTGTGACTGCAATCGCCGGCACCACGCGCGACGTGGTGGAGGACACGGTAAGGCTTGGCGATATTACATTAAGGCTCAGCGACACGGCCGGACTTCGCAACACGCCCGACGAAATTGAGCGGCTGGGCGTGGAGATCTCCAGAGAAAAGATTCAGTCGGCCACGCTTTTGCTGGCGGTTTTCGATCTGAGCCGTCCGGCCGACGAGGAGGACCTTGCGCTTTTAAACGAGTGTCGGCACAGACCTTCTGTGGTGATCTACAACAAAAGCGATTTAACGCCCGAATTTGATACCTCGCTTGGCGACGGGCTTTACAGTATTACTGTCTGCGCTGAAGACGGGGGAAGTCTTGCGCTTTTTGAAAAAGCAGTGGCGACCGTTTGCGGCACGGAACATCTCAGTGGCAGTGAAACCCTTCTTTGCTCCGAGCGCCAGCACGACTGCTGCCGCCGCGCAATGGATTATGTAAAGGAAGCCAAAAGGCTTTTAAAAAGCGGCTACACCCTCGACACGGTGGGCGTTTGCCTGGACGACGCGATTAATGAATTGCTCTCCTTAACCGGCGAGCGCGTGCAAAATGCCGTGGTGGACGAGGTGTTCCGCAAATTCTGTGTTGGGAAATAGCAGAGAACCGGAAGAACGAGTAGGTAAACACAAATGGACGATAAATTTGACCGTTTTGTAACCCTGAAAGAGGAAATGACCGCCTGCCGCGGCTGCTCCAAAAGCAGTCCGCACCGTCTTTTAGACAGCGGAGACCGCAGTGCGCGCATTATGATCATCAGCACGGCGCCGACCGAGGAGGAAGTGAAAAAAGGCGAATTTTTCGGCGGCGAGCGCGGCCGATTTGTGGACGGTCTTTTAAAGCTTCAGAATATTGCACCCGAAAGCGTTTATAAAACGGCGTTGCTCAATTGTGCCTTGCCGGGCGGAAAAGCGCCTACGGCGGCCGACACGGACGTTTGTATCCGGTGCTTGCGGCGGCAGTTTCGTTTGGTTTCGCCGGAAATTGTGATCTGCCTTGGAAAATTGGTTTGCCAAAAGCTGATACGGCCGGATTTTTTCTTGAAACGCGACCACGGCAAGTGGGAGCGAAAGGGCGACGCTATGTTTATGGGGACGTTTGATCCGGGCGCCTTTCGCTATGACAAAAGCCTGGCCGATCTTATGCTGAGCGATTTTTGCAGTCTTGGGGAATATATCAAGACCTATCCGCCGGTGTAACTTTTGTTGCGTCGAAGCAGACGTTGAAAAACAAAATATGGTGCTTGAATGATCCCCTTTTTCCCGAAAACTGCACGGCTCGCGCCGAATCGCCGGCAAAACAACGCGTTGTTTT
>CADAVL010000043.1 GCA_902791335.1 Oscillospiraceae bacterium | reverse complement strand
CAGACCGAAAAAGTTCCCACTGGAGGATGAACTGCGAAAGATTGAGTTTTCCATTGACCACAGCTATGATGCGGCAACTGTTTTAGTAGATACACTCATTTATATCGTTATAACGGTTATCCAAATTGCCGCCGAGCTTGCCGATGTAATGCTGCTGTCGCCTGATCTTCGGGCGACGGAAAAGGATTTGAAAGAACTTGTAGCAGATTATCATTTTCTCAAAGAAAATGACATTCACACAGTAGCCGATTTGCAAGCGAACATCGACGAGAGCAAAGCGCAGTTATCCGATTTGGAATGTGAGCGCAAAGATTTAAGCAATCGTATCCGCCGTCCGAAATCGCCGGAGGATGAGAACAAGAATAAAGAGCGCCGCAAAGCGATTAGCAAACAAATGAAGCCTGTTCGTGAACGGCTTCGCCGTGCGGAGAAAATTTTGGAGAGTTCTCCGCATTTATATGCGTTATTAAAACAAGAGCACGAGCTTGAGAGAAAAGCCCGTGCGAGATATTTAGATAGGAGTAGATGAAAATGAAAAATACAATGAGAAAACCGGTAACTATTCCGGTTTCAAAGCTTCGCCCGTTTGAGGGGCATCCGTTTAAAGTAAAGGACGATGAGGAAATGAATACCTTGATTGAAAGTGTACAGACGCAAGGAATTCTTTCACCCTTGATTGTCCGACCGATTGAAAACACAGATGCATACGAGGTGATAAGCGGACACCGCCGCTTACACGCCGCACAGAAGGCAGGGATTACAGCAGTCCCTGCCTTAGTTGTTTCCCTTGACCGTGATGCAGCGGCTATTGTGCTTGTGGACAGTAACCTGCACCGAGAGCATATTCTGCCCTCAGAAAAGGCATTTGCTTACAAGTTGAAACTTGATGCAATGCGCCGACAGGGATTTCGTTCAGACCTAACTTCCGCCCAAGTCGGTCGGAAGTTAGAAACAGCGGATATAATCGCACATCAGTCAGATGACAGCAAAACTCAGGTGCGCCGCTATATTCGCCTAACAAACCTTATTCCCGAACTTCTTGAATTTATGGATGAAGGTAAAATGGCACTGTCCGTTGGTGTGGAGCTTTCCTTCCTTGATGAGCAGCGCCAGTACGATGTTTTGGAACAATGTGAAATCAACGACTGCACGCCATCCTATTCTCAGGCTTGGCGT
The DNA here is from genome assembly GCA_902791335.1 of Oscillospiraceae bacterium. Lineage (GTDB taxonomy): Bacteria > Bacillota > Clostridia > Oscillospirales > Acutalibacteraceae > UMGS1532. Next base: position 14,067 of record CADAVL010000043.1, on the reverse strand, counting down.
ATGCACAAGGCAGACCGTGAGGGATTGCTTACCAAAGCTGTTATTCAGGATATTATGTGCGAGGAAAAAGCTAACCAACGTGAGATGTTTAAAGTCCCAATGGAACGCATACGCCAATATGTTCCTAACGCCAATGTAAAGCAGGCTGAAGATTTTGTTTTGAAGGCTTGCGAACATTACCGTAAGTATCTTCGCAACCGTGACCGAGATTCGAGATAGGAGGTGCGCTTATGGATTTTAAAATGAATGCCGTTATTCACCGTGGCAACAACTACAATAACGCCCTCCGTTCTTTTCAGCACAAGCGAATGGAATTTCTGGAACAGGAAATCCGAGCGCTTGACAGCGAAACGCTGTGGTTACTCTTACGCCAGCTTTGCAAAAACGGCCGCACATTGGAAAGCGTCACCGGGCTGGCTGTATAATGAAAAAGCAGGAGGACTGATATTATGACAAAGAAACAAAAATACAATACTGAGGATAACCGGTGCGTAGCCATCTACGCCCGAAAATCCCGCATCACCAACAAAGGCGACAGTATCGGCGTGCAGTTCAAGCAATGTGAAGAATACGCCAAACGGGAATTGAACCTTGATGAAGATTACACTTTTCTTGAATACGAGGACAAGGGACTTTCCGGCTACTATTCCGACCGTCCTGATTTTCAGCGTATGCTTCACGATATTGAAATGGGCAAGATCCGTGCCGTCGTCTGCTATAAATTAGACCGTATCGGCAGAAAGACAAGCGACCTGCTGCGCTTGCTTGACTTCCTTGAAAAGCACAAAGTAGACCTACTGATATGCTCCAACAATATCAACACGGCATCCGGCGTATCAAAAATATTTATTCAGATATTCGCCGTCGTTGCTGAATTTGAGCGTGATACCTTAACAGAGCGTATCACAGACAATATGATGGAACTTGCCAAAGACGGGCGCTGGCTGGGCGGCAATACACCCACAGGATTTACCGTTCGGCGAGTGAAAACCGGCAGCGGCAAAAACAAATCGACTTACAGTTATTTGGAGAGCATTCCAGAGGAAAAAGCAATGATACAAAAGCTCTATGAGATATTCACCGCCACTCGCTCTATCAAGAAAACAGCAGACAAGATGAATGAATTGGGATATCGAACAAAAGTCGGAAGTAAGTTCAACACTTCCACAACGAGACTCCTTTTGAAAAATCCCGTTTACTGCACCGCCGACGAAAGCGCATACAATTATTTTTTGGAGCATAACGGCGGTTTATGCGGGGATATTTCCGATTTTGACGGTCAACACGGCATTTCTGCTTATAATAAAACCGATCAGGAGAAATTTGAGGATGTCGACAGCACTTTTATTTCACCGAAATTTGTGCAGTTGATGTCACAAAAGCCTCTTTCCGAATGGATTATCTCAGTCGGCAGACATGAGGGCTTTATTTCAAGCCGGCAATGGATCGACACGCAGAATATGCTGGACGATATTGCAGAGAAATACAACCGTCCGCACCGAAAGACCAACGCCTTGCTTGCAGGACTGGTCTATTGTCCGCATTGCGGGAAACGCCTGCGGGTTATCTCCGAATCCAACCGCTGGACAAACGGCAAGCCGAGATTCAAGTATGTTTGTCCCGGCTATCGTGCAGGCGAATGTACCTTTCGTGCGGTGGACGGTGTTTTGCTTGATGAATTTGTGGTGAAACAGTTATCCCAACTTGCCGATGAGGACAGTGAATACTTCGAAAAGCTTCTCAATCAAAAAGCATCCGATATTTTCAGCTCGTCGCAGAATGAAAAAGAACTGTCCGACCTCAGAAAGAAGAAGGCACAGCTTGAAACGGCAATAGCCAATCAGGTGAAAAATCTTCGGGAAGCGGATGACAGCCTGAAACGTTTTATACAGGAGGATGTGAAGGCGCTGACCGATGAACTTTCCGAAACAGAAACTCTCCTGCAGAAACTGGAGGATAGCAGACAAAGTCAGATGTATGCTATCCGTGATATTGAGGAAATCAAGGAACGACTGCTCTCCTTCGGGAAGTATGCTGAAAATGCCGCACCCGATGTAATAGTAACGCTGATACAAACCTTTGTGGAGCGTATTTATATTACCGATGAAAACGATGAGCGTCACTGCCACATCTTCATCAAAGGTTGCTCGAAAGAAGATTATGATGACTTCTTCCGGGCAACCGGTTACATAGAAAACACACAGGAAACCGGAGCTGTCACATCCGTTTTACCTGTGTGTGATTCAGATGAGTGTTGCAAATGCTACATTTTTATTTTTTTGTCAGAATATTTTGCTTTTTTGATAAATGTGTGATATACTATATACGGAAAGTTGTGCAAACCACTTTATACCTTATTTGGTATGTCCTCAAAAGCGACTATACTTTATTTGGTATGTTTTTAAAAATGGTCTTTATATAGCCTTTATTTGCCACGCTTTTCGCGGTTTAATTCTTCCATTTTTTGGAGAACTTCCTTTGGCAGCTCGATCTCGCCGTCGGTTTGCTCAAAGGTGCGGATGCATTGCCGAATCAGGTACAAAATCTGCCCGTTGGCCGAACGACCTTCGTAATCCGCAATATAGTGCAGCTTATAATGCAGCGCCGGATCAATTTCTATACCCAAATGTTTGTTCAGCTTGTTTCTCATCTCATCACCTTAAAATGCGTATTTTGTATCTTTATTTTAAGATGATTATATGCTATAATGTTTAAAGTATACTTAATATAAGTAGATTTGAGGGAGTGGTCTTTTGCGTTTGGCAATTATCGGATCAAGAAATTTGAAAATAGACAATTTCTCGGACTATATACCCGAAAATGTAACAGAAATCGTGTCGGGCGGTGCGCGCGGTGTAGACACCTGCGCGAGAGAATACGCCCAAAAAAACCATATTTCTCTGAAAGAATTTCTTCCGGATTACCGTCGCTTCGGCCGCGGTGCGCCGCTGAGAAGAAATTTGCAGATTATTGAATACGCCGACGAGGTTTTGGCCTTTTGGGACGGCACTTCGCACGGAACACAGTTTGTGATCGAGCGCTGCAAAAGAATGAATATTCCGGTCAACGTGGTGGAAAGAAAGGCGACCGAGACGGCGCAGCCCGTCGGCGTTGAACTGGATTGAATCCACTGACGAACGATAGCAAATCGGGCAAGCCGACGAAAGGACGCAAATGCAAAAGCAGTGCGAACGGCAGCCGAACGGAGGGAACGCAGCGTTTCACCAAGAGGCCGCAAATGCGGCCTGAGCCGAGCGTGAACGGCAGCCCGGACACAGGAACGCAAAGTTGCCGCCGAGGGCAAAAAACAGACGGTCGCCGAATTTTATAAGGTTGCGGCAAAGATACCGGAAAGCGAAAAAATGCGGTTCTGCCGCCGAGGGCAAAAACGTGGCCTTGCCGCCGGTGGGACCTTTGAAATTTTTTTGAAACCGCGAGATCTCGCGCCGATTGAAAACCGCCGGGGCTTTTCTTTTTTGAGAAAAGCCCCGGCGGTTGAATTTTCCCCGGCCGCGGTGGTTCGAAAAGGCGTCTCGGGTACGGTTTTTAAAAAATTTTCGGGTGGTCGCAGGGGTTCGGCTGTTTTTGCGCGGGCGGGGAAAATTTGTGCGGCGAAGTTTTTTTAAGAAAAAACTTCGCCGCACGCAATCGGCGCGAGGATGCCCCCTTTTGCAGTCATCTTTAAAACACCGCGGCGGCAGATCGGGAAACTCCCCTTCGGCGGCAGCGCAGAAATTGCACTTTTTTTCAAAAAAATTGAATCATCATTTTTAGAGACAAATCAATTTTCCGAAGCGGCCGCGCGAAACTCTCCACCGCGCGGTTGATTTTTATAAAAAATCGCGCTATAATGATCTTTGCACGATCCCTTTAAATACGGCGAAGATTCCTTGTCGGCCAACCGTTTTTTGCTTGCAATCGGAGTAAGCCGCCAATCGGTGCTCCGGCTCCTTGAAAAAACGGTGCCTTTGCCGCGGATTTAAAGGGTTTATGCGCTGTTCTTTTTAAAAATGTCAGTTCGCAATATCCTGACATTGAGGCGGCGATTTGTCGCCTTTCAAAAATAAAACTACGGAGTTGAATTTTCATGAAAAAAAACAACGTAAAAAATCTCGCCTTGGGCGGGCTGATTGCCGCGCTTTACGCGGTGCTGACCTATTTATCGTCGCTGTTTTCGCTGGCCTACGGCCCCGTGCAGTTCCGCGTTTCCGAGCTGCTCACCGTACTGCCGATCTTCACCCCGGCCGCCGTACCGGGCCTGACCCTTGGGTGTCTGATTGCAAACATCGGCTCGTTTAACGCGGTCGATCTGATCTTCGGCACAGCCGCCACCCTGATTGCCGCGCTGCTCACGCGAAACTTCCGAAAAATCACCACGTTCGGCCTGCCGCTGCTTTCTATGCTGCCGCCGGTTTTGGTGAACGCACTGGTGGTGGGCCTCGAAATTTCGATTTTTTATCTCGACGGCTTTTCCGTTTGGGGATTTTTGATTTCCGCCGTTCAGGTGGGGCTTGGACAGTTAGCCGTTTGCTACGGACTGGGCATTCCGTTTTATCTCGCTTTAAAAAAGCTCGCAAAAAAGCTGTTTTCTTAAAGGTATAACCATAGCAATTTGCGGGGCGGCGGGCAACCGCTTTCCGCCCGATTTCAAAAGACTTTTAGAAGCGCAAAAAAAGGCCGACAATAATACAACAAAAGCAAAACCTCTGCAGTTTCTGAGGATGTCACTCCCCTTTTCAGGGGCGGTAACCTTCAGCTGCGAGGTTTTCTTTTTTGCTTTCGCTTGTTTTACATCGGATTTTTTCGAGTTTTCCCTTTTGTTTTTTAAGCATTTTCTTAGACCCAAATCACCTTTAAAAATCAGGCAGCGCGGTGCCGGGCTGTTAATTTTATTAAGTTTTTGTGCGTTTTCAGCCTTGACAAGCGCCGCGATTTATAATAAAATAATACAACAAAGCAAAAATTATTTAATAAATTAATTTCGGCGCTGCTTCTCCACCTAAAGATTCCGCAAATCACTTTTCGGCGGACGGCGAGCGACGGCCGCGGCGACGTATTACCGCCGCAAAAGCACGACCGGCTTTTTGTTGCCGCGCTTTCCTACCGCACTTTTCTGCCGCCCCTTATTGCCGCCTTTTACCACCGATCCTTCCTGCTGCAAAAAAATCAACGGGGCCGCGGCGGCCTAAAGTGGACACATAAAAAATTTCAAGCGCCGAGAAACGGAGAAACCAACAATGGATAAAATCGACTACAAGCTGATTTCCCTTTTGCAAAAAAACGGCCGCGCGCCCTTAAAGCAGTTGGCCGAGGCCGTATATCTTTCCTCCCCTGCCACCGCCGCCAGAATTGAACGGCTGGAAAAGGAGGAAATCATCACCGGCTACACCGCCTGTATCAACCACAAAAAGCTGGGGTATCCCATTGTCGCTTTTGTGAATTTGGAGCTGCAGCCGGCGCAAAAGCCCACCTTTTACCCCTTTATCTGCAACCACCCGAACGTACTGGAGTGCAACTGCGTGACCGGCCACTATTCCATGATGATCAAGGTTGCTTTTCAAAGCACCGAAATGCTGGACACCTTTATTGGTCAGATGGGTCAGTTCGGCATTACCGAAACGCAGATCGTTTTTTCCACCGCGGTGGATCGGCAGAATATTGATGTCAGCAAGTTCTGCGAGGACGACGAAGATTAGCACGGCGCGCGAAAGAACCCGTCACGCCCTACCGCATTTTTAAATATTTCCCTTTGCGGCCGATTTTTTCGGCCGTTTTTTTAATTTCCGCGGTCTTTGCCGTCCGCTTTTTCTTTGGCCGTTCATCTTTGGCATTGTTTCTAAAGCGCTTGCTGTTTTTCTGCCGCGGCTTCTCTCTTCTTTCTGATTTTTTCGGCAGCTGTTTCTCTCTTTGTCTGCCGTTTTTTGCAGCCTCGCTACCTTTTTGAAAGCCAACCGCCGCTCGGCAAAAAAAGTACGATTATTCGTACTTTTCTGTTGGGCGGCGGTTTTGGTCTTTTGTTGTTTTTTAGGCTGGTTCGGATTTATTATTGTTCGCCTAACCATAGCGCACGAATTCGAACCCGTCACACCTAAAAGCTAAGAACCGACCGCAGAAAAACTTCCGGTTCTATTGCGGTCGGTTCGATACCCATAAGCTTAAGCTTTGGTATTTTCTCTTTTGCGCGGTTTTATTTTCCTGCTGCGGCCTTTTCCGGTACTTTTTCCACTTTTTCATCGGGCTTTTTCACCGATAGCCGCGCGTTTTTCGGCGGTGCCTTTTTGGCTTTTTCCATTTGCTCTCTGGCGTTGGCCAGCATCAGTTTAATGCGGTTCTCCTGGTTCACGCCGGTAGCGCTGGCGTCGTAATCAATGGCAACGATGTTGATATCGGGATTTTTGGCTTTTAACGGTTTCATCATGCCTTTGCCGAAAATATGATTCGGCAAACAGCCGAACGGCTGGGTACAAACAATGTTCGGCACGCCGCTTTCATAAAGCTCCAGCATTTCCGCAGGCAGCAGCCAGCCCTCGCCCATTTTTGCGCCGATGCCGATATAATCCACGATCCGCTTGACGGTTTCGTCTATGGGGGTCGGCGGCCGAAAATGTCCGTCCGCTTTCATAAGCTCGATAATTTCCTTTTGCTTTTTGGTTACAAAGCGGTAGGCCAGCCGCACAAACGGCTCTTTGAAAACGCCGCGGCCGTAAAGGCGCGCGTCGGCGATATTGTTGATCACGCAGTAAAGACAGAAATCCAAAAGTCCCGGCACCACGACTTCCGCGCCCTCGCTCACCAAAAAATCGGCCAGATTGTTGTTGCCGAACGGGGAGAATTTTACATAAATTTCGCCCACAACGCCCACCCTGACCTTTTCGGTTTTTACGGTGGGGATTTTTTGAAAGCTTTTTAAAATTTCCGCCGCGCGGCGCTTGACCTTTTGAAAGGAAATTCCATCGCGGTTCATTTCTTCGGCAATCTCGCGGCAATAGCGCTCGGCCAGTGCCTCGCTTTCGCCGGGGGTGATCTCATAGGGCCTTACCTGATTGACAAGCGACAAAAGCAGATCGCCGTAAATCACCGCGTAAAACATACGGTGCCATAGCGGCAGCGTAATTTTAAAGCCGGGGTGATCCTCCAATCCGCCAAGACTGAACGAGATCACCGGCACAAAGCCGTAGCCCGCGTTTTTTAAGGCTTTTCTTAAAAGGGCGATGTAGTTTGACGCGCGGCAGCCGCCGCCGGTCTGCGAAAGCAAAAGCGCGGTTTTGTGCGGATCGTACTTGCCCGACTGCAGCGCATTGATAAACTGCCCGATCACCAAAATTGCCGGATAGCAGGTGTCGTTGTGCACATATTTTAAGCCGGTTTCAATAATATCGCGCCCCTGGGTTTCCAAAAGCTCCATTTTGTAGCCGTGGCCTTTAAAGACGTTTAAGATCAGCTTAAAATGCATGGGCAGCATATTGGGTGCCAAAATGGTGTAATCCTTTTTCATCTCTTTGGTAAAGGAGATATAGTATTTTTCTTTTTTCACCGTTTGGCCTCCTCTCGCTCCTCCAGCGCGCCGATCAGACTGCGAAGTCGGATTTTTACGGCGCCGAGGTTGGTAATTTCGTCAATTTTCAGCTGAGTGTAATATTTGCCGCCGCTTTCCAAAATCGTGCGTACCTCGTCTGTTGTAATCGCGTCCACGCCGCAGCCGAACGAAACCAATTGCACAAGCTGGGTGTCGTCGTGGTGGGTGGCATAGCGCGCGGCACGGTACAGTCTTGCGTGGTACGTCCACTGATTCAGCACCGAAACGCGCTGCGGTTTTTCAAGCTGACAAACGCTGTCCTCACTGACAACGGCAAACCCAAGGCTTTGCGCCAGTTTGTCGATGCCGTGACCGATCTCGGGGTCGATGTGATACGGCCGGCCGGCCAAAATCATAATACGTCTGCCCTTTTCGCGCGCAGCTTTGAGTGCGCGCTCACCCTCCGTTCTTACGGCGGTCATATAAGCGCTGTAGGCGCGAAAACCAAGGTCTACGGCGCGCGCGACCTCTTTTTTGGTAAGATCGCAATAATGCGGCGACAAATAGCGGTACAGCTCGTCTTTGAGCCGCGATTTTTTATTGATATTCAAATAAGGATACAAAAACCGTACTTTGGAAAGCTCCTCCACGTTGCTGTGCAGCAGCTCCGAATAATACGCCACCACGGGGCAGTTATAGTGATTGTCGCCGGCTTTTTCATCTACATTATAAGTAAGGCAGGGGTAAAACACGGCGTCCACACCCTTTTCGATCAGCTCCTCAATGTGTCCGTGCATGATCTTTGCAGGATAACAGGCCGTGTCGGACGGAATGGAGAACTGACCCTTTTCATAGGTGCGCCGCGTGGACGGTGCGGAGACGACCACCTGAAATCCGAGCGCCGAAAACACCGCGTGCCACAAAGGCAGCAGCTCGTACATTCCGAGCGCGAGCGGCAGACCGATACTGCCGCGCTCAAGGCTTCCCTTAATCGGTTTTTCGGGCGTCAGCGACGAAAGATACTGCCGCTTGAATTCATAAAGATTCGGCAGCTTTTCCGTGGGCGTTTTCAGCCCCAACCCCTTTTCGCACTGGTTGCCGGAAATATAGCGGCTGCCGTCGCTGAATTTGTTCACCGTTAAGCGGCAGTGATTGGTACAGCCGCCGCACACCGCAGAGGAGGAAGTATGGGTGAAATTTTTAAGCTTTTCGGGCGGCAGAATGGTGGATTTTTTCAAGCGCTTGCTGTAAAGCGCCGCGCCGTAAGCGCCCATCAGTCCTGCAATGGTGGGGCGAATGACCGGTCGGCCGAGCTCGCGCTCGAAGGCGCGCAAAACGGCGTTATTATAAAAGGTGCCGCCCTGCACCACCACGTTTTGACCCAGTTCTTCGGCGCTGGCGGCGCGGATCACCTTGTAAATGGCGTTTTTCACCACGCTGACGGAAAGCCCGGCGGAAATATCCTCCACCGTTGCGCCGTCCTTTTGCGACTGTTTGACCGAGGAATTCATGAACACGGTGCAGCGACTGCCGAGGTTTACGGGATTTTTGGCGTGCAGACCCTTTTCGGCGAACGCTTCAATGGGCAGACCCATTGCCTTTGCAAAGGTTTCCAAAAACGAGCCGCAGCCGGAGGAGCAGGCCTCGTTGAGCATGATCGAATCAATGGCGCCGTTTTTGATCTTAAAGCACTTGATGTCCTGGCCGCCGATGTCGAGAATAAAGTCTACATCGGGCAGAAAATGCTTGGCGGCGGTGTAGTGCGCCACCGTTTCGACCAGGCCGATGTCAACAAAGAAGGCTTTTTTAATCAGCTCCTCGCCGTAGCCGGTAACGGCCGATCCGGCAATATAAATACGGTTGCCGCACTTTTCGTAAATTCTCCCCAACTGTTCGCGCACGATCTCCACAGGATCGCCGCCGTTGGAGGCGTAATAGCTATATAAAATTTCGTTGTTTTCCGATAAAAGCGTCAGCTTTGTGGTGGTGGAGCCGCAGTCGATGCCGAGATACGCCGCGCCTTCGTATTCCGCCATGGAGGCGGTCGGTACGGTGGCTTTTTGGTGGCGTTCCAAGAATTCGCGATATTCCGCCTCGTTTTCAAAAAGCGGACGCAATCGTGTGTCGGCCTTTTGCACAGTTTTGGCGTTTTCAATGGCAGAAGTAAGCTGTGAAACCGTGAATTCCCTGCCGGTTTTTTGGGCAAAGAGCGATGCGCCCATGGCCACGGCAAAACGGGCGTACTCCGGGAAAACGGCGTTTTGATCGTCCAGTTTTAAAATGCTTTTAAACGCGCGCTGCAAACCCTTGCAATAATAAAGCGGGCCGCCCAAAAACAGCACCTTGCCCGAAATCCTTCGTCCTTGCGCCAGACCTGCGATCGTTTGGTTGGCCACCGCGCAAAAAATGCTGGCGGCAATGTCCTCGTGCCGCGCGCCCTGATTGAGCAGGGGCTGAATATCGGTTTTGGCAAACACGCCGCAGCGCGACGCAATGGGATAAATGCGCTCGCTTTGAAGGCTTAATGCGTCCAGCTCGTCCACCGTGACGTTTAAAAGCGTTGCCATCTGATCAATAAACGCGCCGGTGCCGCCGGCACAGGTGCCATTCATGCGTTCGTCCATGCCGCCGTCAAAAAAGATGATCTTTGCATCCTCGCCGCCGAGCTCGATCACGGCGGAGGCATCGGGCACCAGTGTTTTTACCACCTCGCCGGTGGCAAAGACCTCCTGCACAAACGGAAGATTTGCCGCTTCGCAAAGGCCGAGCCCTGCCGAGCCGGAAACAGCGGCTTTGAGCGGTCGGTCACCGCAGAACTTTTCGACCTCTCTTAAAAGCTCGGCCGTTTTTTCGCGCACCTCGGAAAAATGGCGCTCGTATTTTTCAAAAAGAATTTTGTCGCCCTCGCGCAATACCACCTTTGCGGTGGTGGACCCGATATCAATTCCCAAACAAAGCGCTGACAATACCTTCACTCCTTGCCGACAGCCGGTCGGCGATTTATAATTTTGATGATTTTTGAAACTTTTTGAAAATTTCGATCGTTTCGTTTCTTTCGCTCGCTTTGATTATTCCGATGGTTTCGTTTCTTTCGATTTCTTCGGCTTGAATTTCGGCTCCTTGCCGGTGACAAGCCTTTTGATATTTTCGCGGTGCATGATGACAATGATCGCCGCAATGGAAAACGCCATGACAATTTTCGGCGTGTTGCCGCTGCAGAAGATCAGGGTGGTTACCGGCAGGCTGACGGCCGCCAGAATCGACCCGAGCGATACAAACCGCGTGAGCAGCACCACCAAAAGAAAGATGGAAATACCGATCAAAAAGACGCGCCAGTCCAAAAACAGCGCCATGGTAACGGCCACCGAAACGCCCTTGCCGCCGCGAAATTTAAAATAGATCGGAAAGCAGTGACCGAGAATGCCGGCAATACCGGCAACGGCCGCACCGAGGTCGCCGTCCAATAAATAGCCCGTGGTCATAGGGATTACCAGCTTGATAATATCGCCCAGCAGGGTGATCAGCCCTGCTTTTATGCCGAACACACGCGCCACGTTGGTTGCGCCGGCGTTGCCGCTGCCGGACTGCCGGACATCCTTTTTATACTGCCACTTTGTATAGATGACCGAGGTGCTGATCGACCCCAAAAAATAGCCCAATACCGCTTCTAAAAAATACGTCCACATAAAAAATACCTCTCCCAATCTCCCGTGCCGCACAAGAAACCCTTACAAACCATTTTTTGAACAAATCCGATTTTGTGTAGGCTTTTGTGGGGCACTTTCTTTTGCGGTTTTTAAAAAACACCGTGATTTTTCGGCAGCCAAGCTTCGCGCCGGAAACCTGCATTTTGCAAAATTTTCCGCCCGATCACGGACGAAAATACAAGTGAAATAACGCGTATAACACGCGCGTGTAATAATTAATTATTATATATCAATGCGGACGATTTTTCAACCGTTCGGATTGTTAATTTTCTGTTTAGGCTTTGTGAACGGTTCGTTTCGGAAGGGTGGCGAGTCGTTGGGGTAAGTCGTAGCTTTTTCGGCACGAATTCCGAAATTGGGGATTTTCGGGTTTCGGGCGGGAGCTTTCCTGCGCGCATTGTAATCTTTGAGGAAAGGCTGACGAGCGACAAGTGCCCCGGCGGTTTTCTCTGTTGCTCGTCAGCCGCGGCCGGAACGGCAAAAACGCTTTAAGCTTAGGAGGTTTATGTTACGACCGCAAGAAAGTGCTTTGCCGCAGTTCCCCCGCGCGCCGCGGAATTTCCCGAAGGGAGTTCGGGAAATTCCGCGGCCAAAGCGGAACGCTTTGGCTGCGAACCGGGCGGCGTTGCCGCCCGGTTCGGCGCGCGGGGGAAAAACTGTCGTTTTGCACCGAGGCTTGGGTGTTTTTGCTGAAAACTCAGGCACGGTTTTGGCATCTTCAAGTTTAAAAGATTACCATTGTTTTTTGTGCGTCGATCACTACAAAGTATTTGAGTGAGCGGCTCAATTTAAAAATTTTTGCTGTCGCCTTAATACAGCCTGCACAGCTGCAAAAACCGAACCGCACTTTGTGCGGCGGCAATGCGCCAAAAACAATTAGGTGAGCGGCTCAATTTAAAAATTTTTGCTGTCGCCTTGATACAGCCTGCTCAGCTGCAAAAACCGAACCGCACTTTGTGCGGCGGCGCCTGCATTAAAACCATTGAGTGAGCGGCTCAATTTGAAAGCTTTGCTGTTACTCAATACAGCTATCTCAGCTGAAAAAAACGATCCGCATTTCATGCGGTTAAGATTGAAGCTGCTTTAAGGTGTAGAATTCACCCTTTTTCGCCATCAGATCGTCGTAGGTGCCGATCTCGACGCAACGACCCTCTTTGATCACGGCGATGCGGTCGGCATTGCGAATGGTGGAGAGCCGGTGCGCCACAATAAAGGTGGTTCGGCCGATGCAAAGGTTGTTGATCGCTTCTTGAATTTCGCGCTCGGTGGCGGTGTCCAGCGCGCTGGTGGCCTCGTCGAAAATAATGACGTTTGGGTGACGGATAATGGCGCGCGCAATGGAAATACGCTGGCGCTGGCCGCCCGAAAGCTTGCCGCCGTGTTCGCCGATACAGGTGTCAAGGCCGTTTGGGAGCTTGTCAATAACCGAGCGGAGCTTTGCCATGTCAATGACGTATCCGAGTTCTTCTTCGCTGATGTCGCCGCGGCCGTAGGTGATATTCTCGCGGATCGTTCCGGAAAAAAGCACCGTGTTCTGCGGCACCACCGAGATAAACTGGCGGTAAGAGTGCAGGTCAATGTCGTTGATGTCGACTCCGTCCACCTTGACCGTGCCGGATGTCGCCTTGTTGAAGCCGATGACCAGGTTCAAAATGGTGGATTTTCCCGAACCCGATTCCCCTACCAGCGCGATGGTTTCGCCGGGCTTTACATGAAGATCCAGCCCCTTTAAAACCGGCGTGTCGGCGTCGTATTGAAAGCGAACATTTTCGAAATCGTATTCGCCTCTCAGGTCTGTCAATTTGAGCTTTTTCTCGTTGTCCTCAATATCGCCGGCATTTAAAATTTCTCCAATGGAATTGACCGATTCGCAGCCCTTGATCAAAATAGGCAAAAGATTCATCAGCGTGGTAATACAGCCGACAATAGTGGTAAAATACGACTGATAAAGGGTGATGTCCCCCACCTTGATCTTGCCGAGATAGGCCATGTAACCGGTGAAAAACAGACAAATGATCTGAAACAGCGTGAAGGTGATCCAGTGCGCCGCGCCGAACATTCCCTGCACCCAGTCCATGCGATAGCCGCGCTCGGCAACTCTTGTGACTTCGTTTGTAAGCTTGCTGATCTCCTGATTTTCCAGTGCGTGCGCGCGGGTGACCGGAATCAGCTCCACCATGTCCATCACCTCGGAGGAGGTGCGCTCAATTTCTTTTCTGAAATCGTGGCTGGTTTTTCGCATGGAGCCGTGGAATTTCACGCAAAGCAGCGCTGCCACCGGCGCGCTGATCAGCACCATTAAAAATACCGTCGGGCTTTTTACGAGTACTACCGTAACCGCAAAGGCAAAGTTTAAAACAAGGCCCAAAATGGAGGTGAACACCTGCGCAGAAAGCCCTTCAACCGCCTCCACGTCGCGCATGATCTTGGACTGAATCTTGCCCGAGGCCACCTCTTTGTGAAAGGAAATGGAAAGCTGTTGCAGCTTTCGCACCATGGCACCGCGCAGGCTCGCTTCCACGCTGCGCTTGGCAACATTGAAGGTCTTTAAATGCACGGCGTTGGTGGTAAAATTCATCACGAGCAGAAGCAGCGCGCCAATGCCGTTTAAAATGAATTTATAGATAATATCGTCCGGTTTATCAATGGCTAAGTTGATGACGTTGGCCGTGATGATCGGCAAAAACAACGTCGGCAGGGATTTTAGCAAAAAAAACAAAGACGATAAAGACATCCCCAGTTTATGTCGACCGTAAAGGCCGAACAAAATGCGAATGGGATGACCGTCGTCTTTGCCGTAGCACCGAATCAGATTGTCTTCTTCTCTCAGAATCTCGTTGTTGT
>CADAVL010000042.1 GCA_902791335.1 Oscillospiraceae bacterium | reverse complement strand
GTTATACATACCGTGCAGACGCTCGTATTCCTCGTATTCGCCCTTGGAATTTTTCACATAGATCGTGGTGGTAAAGTTCAAAGAGCTGTTTAAGTCGTAATCCTCCATATCGAAGGTGCCTTTTTTCTCCTCGCTTGCAAGCCAGGCCACCACCGTGCCCACGCCGATACCGCAGGTCACCACGCCGATCAAAACAAGCGTCAGCGCAATTCGGCCGATCTTCGCACCGATTCGTTTCATGCGGGTCTTTTTGTCTTCGTTTTCGTGGTTCGGTTTTTCATGCCGACCGCCTATTTTGCCGAACCGTCCTTTTTTCGGCGGTTCTTCCTCCTCCAAAAAGCTACTGAGGCTTACCTGCCCCTCCTGCTGCGCCTCGCCGTTTCCGGTGTAAAGATTTACACTGTCCTGCGGTCTTATGGCGTCGGCATTCCCGTCGTCCTCTTTGGAAAAGGCACTGAGATCCTCATAATCGTTACGAAAATCCTCACTTTCAAACGAATGCGGAATTTTTGAAAAAAGATCGTCCCTGTTATTATTGTTGTTATTATTTTCTTTTCCCAAGTAGATACCTCCTAACTTGCGAAAATGGGTGTTCGCCTATGTATGCAGGTAAATAAAAAACCGTTTCGGCCGGTTTGAATGCTTCTATCGCTTTGCCAATCCGATTTGAGCCGCTGCGCAAAAAAAAACACAACAGCCGAAAATGCGTCTTGCCGGCCGAAGTAATCGCGTAACGCTTTGATACCAATGAGCAGTATACCACAAAAGTCAAAAATATGGAAGTGTTAAAATAGCCAAATTCGAGGTGAAAGTTTATTTTTTTCGTATAGATTATGCCCTTTTTGGGAAAATTAAAACAAAAAAGATGAGGAAAAGTGATGTTGACTATGAAAAAAGCTTTAATCATTTGCAGTGCCGTTGTTGCCGCGCTGGCCATTGCGTTTGGCATCAGCACAAATATTACAAGACAACGGGAAAATAAAAGCACCGATTCGGCACCGACGACGTCGGTGGTATCCACGGCCGGCGACGACAGCCGCGAGCCGGTTTACGTTATCAAAGAGATCGGCGATAAGGTCGCGGTGTTCCGTTTTGGCGAAGAACAGCCGTTTTACACGCTGGAGCGCTCTTTGGTGCAGTCCCTGCCGCAATACGACCAAAAACTGTTAAAAGCCGGTATCAAGGTTTATTCCAACGACGAACTGCAAGCGCTGATTGAGGATTACGACAGCTGAGCGTTTCGTCCGTTCTTCGTATTTTAATGTTGGCAGCTGCACGTTTCGCCTGCTTTTCGGGTTTTATTCCCAACAGCTGAGCGTTTCATCCGTTCTTCGCATTTTAATGCCGACGGCTGAGCATTTCACCTGCTTTTCGGTTTTTATTACCGGCCGCTGATTGTTTTGTCTAAATATTCAATTCCGCGCAGCAGAACCTTGTCGTTTTCCTCGGTTTTCAAATAAAAATCCGCACCGTCTTTAAAATCCGGAGTTACCTCAATATCGGGCGAAAGGCCGATCTTGTGGTAGCTCTTGCCGCTTTTCGGCACAAACTCACCGATGGTGAATTTCACTCTGGAACCGTCAGAAAGGTTGTAGCTTCGCTGAATGATGGATTTTCCATAGGTCCTTTCGCCAATGAGTACGGCCTTGCCGAAATCACGCATGATGGAGCAGAAAATTTCCGAGGAACTTCCTGTGCCGCCGTCGGTCAAAATTACCATGGGCAGATCCACGCATTTTTTATCGGAACGATTGCGTACATAAATTTTACCGTTTTTGTATTTCACGCGCACGGTATCGCCTTTCGGCAAAAGATAATCCAGCATTTCGGCCGCTGAGGCCACCGTGCCGCCGCCATTGTGCCTTAAATCAATGATCAGCCCTTTGATACCCTCTTTTTGCAGTTCGTCCACTGCCACCTTAAACTGTGCCGAGGTTTTTTGATTGAAGTCGATGACCTCCACATAGCCGTACTTTTTCTGCAAAAGCGCCGAGTACACACTTTGTACGTCGTTTTCGGCCAAGGTGACTTTAAACGTCTTTTCTTCCGTGCCGCGCTGTACCGTCAGGGCGACCGCCTTCCCCTTTTCACCGCGAATGGCGCTCAGTGCGCCGTCGTAGCCGAGTTCCTTTACGGTCATTCCGTCTACCTTAACAATATAATCGCCGCTTTTCATACCGACATTCGATGCCGCGCCGTTATCGTAAACCTTCCAAACATACAAAGCGTTTTCATTTGATAAATATACAAGCAGTGCGCCGATACCAAAGCTGTCGCCCTTTAAGCTGTCAATCTGCTTTTGGGCGTTTTCTTTTGTGTAATAATTCGCGTAGGTGTCCTTTAAACCCTTTACATATCCTGTCATTACCGCGTCGGAAAGCGCCGAATCGTCCACCGAGAAATAATAATCACGATTGACAAGCCTTTCAATTTCCGACAGCTTCAGCGCCATATGATAGTCCATGGTAAACACGGTATCTCGCAGGACCGCCGTTATAAGGACGGCAACGATCACAATAAAGCTGACGACTGTCGCCGCCAACGCCTTGACAGGAAATTTAAAGCGAATCACACGAATACTCCTTTTTCATCAATCAACAAAGAACACTTGGCCGCCGAACTTCTCAGCGCCGATTAAGCGCTGTCGGTCAGATCACAATGTCAAAAAAACAATGACAAAAAGCCTCAAGCTGCAACACTGAAGAAACACTTCGCGCGGCTTGAGGCTTTTTTAAAAATTTAATAACTCACATAGCCAAAGGGATTTACAGGCGAATTATTGAGTCGCACCTCAAAATGTAAATGGTAGCCGGTTGAAGCGCCGGTTGTGCCGACGTAACCGATAATATCCCCCTGCTTCACACTCTGTCCCACAGATACCGCATAGCTCATCATATGGCCGTAATGGGTGGTTACAAGACTGCCGTTCATAAATCCGTGGCTGATCACAACATAGTTGCCGTAGCCGCCGTTGTTGAATTCGGCAACCGTAACCGTGCCGGAGGCCGAAGCGATAATCGGCTTACCGGCAACGCCGCCGCCCGAAATATCAATGCCGTTGTGTCCGCGATAGCAAAGATAATAAGGGTCATAGCGGAAGCCAAACGGTGAAGTGATCATGGTATAACCCGGAAGCGGCCATGCAAAGCCCTTGCCGGAATAGTTGCCTACAGAACCGCCGCCTTGCTGTGCCTCCATAGCAGCACGTCTTGCCGCTTCATAGGCCTTGTCAATGCTGCTTTCGAGCGAAGAAATTGAAGATTCCACCTGTTTTAGCTCTTTTTGAAGGTCAGCCTTTGATTTTTGAACGCTGCTGACTGCGGCGCTGGCCTCCTGTTGTTTGCTGGCAAGATTGGCGCGTTCGGTAGCAAGCTCCTCTTTCACGGCCTCTTGCTCTTTTTTGGCCTTGTTCTTTTCTTCAATGCTCTTGTTAATATCGTCCATGGCGTTGTTGATCTTGGTCATCAGCGCATTGTCGTATTTTGCAAGGTTTTCCGTGAATTCCGACATGGAAAGATAGTTCGCATATTCGTCCGAACCCATTAAGAAAAGCAGAGAATTATTATTGCCGGACATATAAATGGAGCGAATTCTGCGCTGGAAAAGCTCCTTGTTGGCTTTCAGCTCTTCTTCTTTCTTTTCAATATCCCGGTTCAGCTCGTCAATTTCCGACTGATAGGACGCAAGAATGCTTTCGCAGGTCATAATTTTGTTTTCCACTGTGGAAATATAAGAGTTGATGGTGTCTAAATATTCCTGTTTTTTGTCAATATCGTTCTGCAAAGAATCAATTTTGCTTTGCAGCGAGGATTTTTGAGATTCCAGGCCGCTCACCCGGCTCTTCATTTCGCTGATCGACTCGGCGCGTGCTGATACCGTCGGCTTGAAAGCGCCGAAGCCGCCAATGCAAACTGCCGCAATGATAACCAAAGAAACTGCTTTTTTGAAAAATTTACGACAACGCACTAAACTCGCTTCCTTCCCGTTTTAAATACTTATTGATCATAAACATACTGCCGATAAATCCGGACAAAACGCCCACGCCGGCAAAAATTCCCGCAAACAAAAGCACATGATCGCTGTACGGCACAGGATTTTGAATGTTGCCGACCATGGCGCGCAGTACGGCCGAATAGCCGACATAAAGAAGGCCCAAAGTAATTATGGCCGAAATAAGCCCGATCACAATGCCCTCCACCACAAACGGCAGACGGATAAAGGCATCGGTTGCGCCAACCGCTTTCATAATGCTGATTTCAAGCTTACGGTTGAACATGGTAACGCGAATGGTATTGCAAACAATCACCAGTGCAATCACCATGAGCATAACAATAATGATGTAGCTTGCCGTGGTCACCGCGTTGCTGATGGTGGTCACTTTTTTGGCAAGGTCGCGCTGGCTTGTCACGGAATACACGCCGGCAACACCCTTGATCTTTTGCAGGGATTCATCAAATTTTGAAATATCGGTCAAGGTGATCTTTGCCGCCGCCGGAAGCGGGTTGTCCCCGTCCTCCTGAAGCTGTGCGATATATTTTGCCTGCTCCTCGTTGATCATGCCCACCAAGCGCTCAATGCCCTCGTCAGCCGAGATATATTCCACGCTTTCAATATTGGGCAGTTTTTTCAGCTCGTCGCAAACCACCTTGGCTTCTTCATCGTTATGAATGAGATAATCGTCATAAGGAACGTCGCTTTTGTCCTTCCCGTCCGATGTCGTGCTGCCGGAGGCCGTAGCAGAAGCCGTGACTGTGGCCGCTGCCGAAGACGCGGCAGAAGATGCCGCAGAAGACGATTTATATGAAGACGCATTGATGTATTTATCGGAATAACGAACGGAATTATAATCGTTCAAATAGGCCATGATAACATTTTCCTGCTGAATGGCTGTCATGGCACGGTCTACATTAAAGCTCACCAGCATGGCGGCACCGATGAGTACCATGCAGGAAACAAGCACGCCGATGGAGGCAAGGCTCATCAGACGGTTGTCCCAAACATTTTTAAAGCCCTCACCGGTGAGGTGGCGAACACTGCTCAGTTTCATAAGGCACCTCCGTCCGCGTTATCTGCAACTACTCTGCCGTTTTCAAGCATGATCACTCTGCGCTTGAAATCGCGCACAAGCTGATGCTCGTGCGTCACCATTAAAATGGTGGTGCCCATTTTATTGATCTCGGTGAGCATTTCCACAATTTCATAAGACATATTGGGGTCTACGTTACCGGTAGGCTCGTCCGCAATAATAAGCGCCGGATTGTTGACCAGTGCGCGTGCAAGGCCCACGCGCTGCTGTTCGCCGCCGGAAAGCTCCGCCGGCTTGGAGCGCGCTTTGCCGCTCAAACCCACAATGGAAAGCACGTGGGATACCTTTTTTCGGATCTGCTGCTTGCTTGCGCCCACAACGTGCATGGAGAAAGCCACGTTATCGTAAACATTCATGTTGGGAATCAGGCGGAAATCCTGGAAAACAATGCCCATAGTGCGGCGAAGCATGGGAATTTCGCGATGCTTCAGCCGATTGAGCTTGAAACCGTTGACCGTAATTTCGCCGGATGAGGGCTTCTCTTCACGCATGATAAGCTTCATAAACGTGCTTTTGCCGGCGCCTGAGGAGCCGACAACAAACACAAACTCGCCTTTTTTAATGCTGATATTTACATCATTGAGCGCGTGCGTGCCCGTGGGGTAGGTTTTGGAAACACCTTTCAGCTCAATGATGGTATTCTGATTATTTTGTCCTGTCACAAAAATTACCCACCTTATTAATACTTGATCGGATTGGCCTTGAGGTACTTTTTCACCATTAACGCAATTTTGAAAACGATGGCGTGATCGAATTCGCGCAGATCAAGGCCGGTGATCTTCTTGATTTTTTCCAAACGGTAGACCAGTGTGTTTCTGTGAACAAACAGTTTTCTCGACGTTTCCGAAACATTCAGGTTGTTTTCAAAGAATTTCTGAATGGTGAACAGCGTTTCCTGATCAAGACTTTCAATGGAGCCGCGCTTGAACACCTCTCGCAAAAAGCTCTCGCAAAGGGTGGTTGGCAGCTGATAGATCAGACGCGCAATGCCCAGGTTATCGTAGCTGACAATGGTTTTTTCGGTATCAAAAACCTTGCCGACCTCCAGCGCCACCTGCGCCTCTTTAAAGGACTTTGCAAGCTCTTTTAAGGTTTCTACCGTAGAGCCGATACCCACGATCGCGTGGATATAAAACTCGCTCGAAAGGGTATCTACAATGCTTCTTGCAAGGTTTTCAAGATCCTTTGAGTCGATATTCGGCTTGGTTTCCTTTACAAGGGCGATGTCGTTCTCGCTAATATTAATTACAAAATCCTTGGCCTTGTTGGGGAAAAGATTCTGGATAATATCAAAGATCGGCACCTCATTTTTGGAAACAATGCGGATCAAAATAACCGCTCTGGATACCTCGCTGTTAAAATGCAGCTCGCGCGCTTTCAGATAAATATCGCCGGGGAGAATGTTATCAAGAATGATGTTCTTGATAAAGTTGCCGCGGTCGTATTTTTCGTCGTAATAGTGCTTGATATTGGAAAGCGCAACACAAAGCAAGGACGCATAGCGCGCCGCCTGCGCGTCACTTCCCTCAACAAAAAGGATATATTCGGAATGCTGTGCCGTGCCGAACGGTTTATATGTATACTGGCCTTTAACAAAGGCGTCGCTTCCGGCGGCAATGCTGGACATTTTCAGATCGTGTACATCACCGACGCGGCTAAGCTCGCTGCAAGCGATCACGGTTGATTTTTCGTCTATCACGCCGATCGTGCGATCAATGGCGTCTTTCATCTGATGGACAACACCCTGGAACAGTCTGTTCGACATACTTTTCACTACCTCTTTATCGTTGATTTGTACAGAAATATACAAGCTTACTCGTATATAATACACAATTTGGCGGCATTTTTCAAGGCCTTTTTGCAAAAAAAGCTGAAAAAGTTACAATTAAGTTACAAATGGAAATATACAACCATAAAAAATGGAATTGTAATGGCGCTATTGACAACCACGTTGAGAACCGATAAAATAGAAAAAGGCCGCAAAAAACACCTTTTGAAAAAAGCGGCGGCCATTCGGATTTAGGAGAGTTTTACAATAAAATGAAAAAAGCGATTATTGCCATGAGCGGCGGCGTGGACAGCTCCGTTGCGGCATATCTGATCAAGGAACGCGGCATGGAGTGCATCGGCGCTACCATGCGGCTTTACAATAACGAGGATATCGGCCTCAGTCGCACAAAAACCTGCTGCAGTCTTGACGATGTAGAGGACGCACGCAGTGTTGCTTTCAAGCTGGGGATTCCCTACTACGTTTTTAATTTTACGGACGATTTCGGTCACGAGGTCATTGACCGTTTTGTGAAAGGCTACGAATGCGGTGCCACGCCGAACCCCTGCATTGATTGCAACCGCTATATCAAATGGAAAAAGCTGTTTCTTCGCATGAAAGAGCTTTCCTATGATTACGTGGTCACCGGTCACTACGCCCGCATTGAAAAAGCGGAAAACGGCCGCTATCTTCTGAAAAAAGGTCTGGACGACGCCAAAGACCAAAGCTATGTGCTTTACGCCATGACGCAGGAACAGCTCGCCCACACGTTATTGCCCCTGGGCGGCCTCGAAAAAACCGAGGTTCGTAAGATCGCCGAGGAAAACGGCTTTGTCAACGCAAAAAAGCACGACAGTCAGGATATTTGTTTTGTGCCGGACGGCGACTATGCAAAATTCATTGAAAACCACACGGGAAAAACCTACCCCGAGGGAGATTTTGTGGATCGCGACGGCAACGTTTTAGGACGGCACAAAGGGCTGATCCGCTACACAATCGGTCAGCGAAAGGGTTTGGGGCTGGCGCTGAAAAAGCCCGGCTATGTACTTTATAAAGACATGGATAAAAATCAGGTAGTTTTGGGCGACAACAAAGACCTGTTCACCAAAACTTTTTTGGCAAACGATTTCAACTGGATCGCCTTTGACGCGCCGCAGGAACCTATTCGCGCCAAAGTAAAGACCCGATACAAGCAAAAAGAACAGTGGGCGACCATACGTGCGAATTCGGACGGCACCGTGACGGTCACCTTTGACGAGCCGCAGCGCGCGATCACCGTGGGGCAGGCGGCCGTGCTTTACGACGGCGACGTGGTGCTGGGCGGCGGCACAATAATTAAAACTCAAACAAATCTTTAAGTTAGGTTCGGATTTATTCTTGCTAAGCCTATACCCTTGCAAGAACAGAATCGGACCAAGCTCAAAAAAGCCAAAAAAATCCGCAGAACAAGGCCATACGGCTTCGGTCTGCGAATTTTTTACGCTATAATAAAAACAAAAGAAAGAAAATCACACCGATATTTTAAGAATATCATTCTTATTTAATAAGCAATGCGCCGTAACAGTGCCGCATTCTGCAGAAAACGGAATGCTTTTGCCGTTTTGAGAAACTTCGGATACCGAACCGAGCGCGGTTACAAAGCTTTCAAGCTCAAGCTTGCCGTGGAGAACCTTGAATTTATATTCATTTTCGGCACAGTCTACACTTCCCCACGCGCCGTCTATCGACCAAAAATATTTGCCGTTTTTGATAGGCTTAAAGCCGAGCCGTTTTTTAGGCATATTAAAAACAAAACCGCTGTATGTCAGCAAAAAGGAATAAGACGCCATAGCACGTGCATAGCTTGCGCCGCATTCTATTTCCGCCCACGGATTGCGCTTTTTGCCGTCATATCTGTTTCTTACGGCTCTTACAATTTCAAGCGCCTTGTCCTCCATGCCGCATTGAAGCATATTATCGGCCACAGCGTACTCAAAGCCGGTCATACATTCCTCGCTGTACGGCACGGGAATTTTCGGCTTTTTTTCAATATTCGGCCAGCGGAACATGGTGATGCCCTTTTCGTCGTTGCAGGCAAAAACTCTGCAAGGATTGTGGTTATCGTGCATTTTTACAAAATTGTATTTATAAATTGCCTCAAGCGCGCTTTTGCGGTGTTCCTTTAGAAATACATTCGGTAAGCCCACAAGGTCGGTGTGCCAGTCCGCCAGCACCTGATCAATGCCACTGCCGGAGCAAATTTGATATTTTAACTGCTTTGTTTCATCGTTCCAGTAATCTTCCGAGCTTTCAAAATTATCAAGTATGGACTTATCGCTTATATCAACAATCTGCTCGAAATATTCGCCGTTAAAGGATTTTTCCAGTAGCTTTCTGCCCTTTTCAAATATTTCGCGGTATTCACAGGCCTTATCTCTTTCGCCTAAATACTCGGCAATCTCCGCTCCTGCAAGCAGTGCGGCATGATAAAAGCCTGTAAGCCAAGAATAAAGTCCAAACACCTCAACATCGAGCGTATGGTGCTGTCTGCCTGTTAAAACGCCGGATTTTTGAGGATCCCACTTATCAAAATTTTGGGGACTCCACGCATATTCAACAGACCTTTTTATGTAGCCCCAGTTTTGTTTAAGCCATTCGTCATCACCGGAAATTTTCCACTCTCTGTAGCACTTAACAACGTTTCCCATCTGCCCATCAACACAAGCGCGGGCGCCCCACGGCTCTCCGTCCATTTTTATAGGCATTCTGAAATCCATCATACCGTCTTCGGAAAGATTGTTTTTAAACTCATTGGAACGAACGCCCTTTTCAAGCTTTGGAAAAAGAAAAGGTAACGCGTACGCATAGTTCCACACGTGCTGACAGGTGCCGGCGCATGAGCCTACCTCTCTGAATACTCCCTCCCACGCCCAGAAGCTTCCGTCCTCCGTTCGCAGACAGGTGGTTGATTTAAGTATTGCTAAATTACTCCCGATTGCCTCTGTGACTTCTTTCGGCAACGACGAGGAATACAGCGCGTTTTTAAAGGCGGCGGTTTCGTTGTAAAGCCAATCCCACATTTTAAAGCAGTATGCCGCAACCTCGGAAGAATTTTTGAAAACTGTTGCATAGTAGTTTTTTAAATTACTGCTTTTTCTTGAACCGCCAAAGTGAATTTCCTCAATGTCAAACAGTGGAACACGCCAGCTTATTAAGAATTTGATTTTGCCAGTTTCTCCGGATTTTAGGCTAACGGTTGAAGTGAGCGTTGCGGCGTCGCCGAGGCCGTTTGGGTTTTCGGTGTCATATTCGCGTTTTGAAATACTTTTTTCACTGTTAAGCTCGTTCATGAACATTGTCAGCGTGTCAAACCAACTTCCGCGAAACCAATAATCCTGATGTGCGGTGTTTTCGGAATCGGTGGCAACAGTTATGCTGTCGTCGCGGTTTTTATCCGCCGCGCCGTTGAGTGTTATCATTTTTATGCCGTTATCTTCGCTGTATCGGTTAAGTCCGCCGTTTTTTAACAGGTTTGAAACCGTGCCGAGAACGGTATACTCAATTTCGGTATCCGAGGTGTTTTTAATCTCTATTGTAAAAAATGCCGCAGGTATACTGCTGTTTTTCTCGTCCGAAGGAATAAACGGATTAAAAGCCTCAAGCGAAATTTCGGCAGGAAAAGACGAGTCCGAAAGCTTTATTTTTGTAAACGGAAATTCACCGCAGAAAACCGATTTTTCAAAATGCTTAAGTCCCGACAGCGGCGAATTGCCCTCGCCGTACTTGCCTCTTATTGTTCCCATGGCGTCATGAATATAATCGCCCGCAAGCAGTCGACTGTCAATAACTCTTCCGCCGCAAACAGCCTTAATTGCAAAATTGGTATATCCGCATTCCTTTTCCCTGTCGGGGTGGCCGTTTATTTCGGGATCAACTATTGCACCGTTTCCGGCAATTGATATGTTCCCCGTTCCTATTCCGCCAAGCGGAAAAGCAATTTTTTCAGTATAATCCAATGTGTATTCTTTCATTACATGATTCCTTTTAGCTTTTTATGAGTATTATTTTGCTTTAGTTTAAGCTTTGATTTTTTAAAAAGCTCCGGCAAATAAATCAAGTGCTTTTTTGCCGGATCCGTTGCATCAGATATTTATTTATACATAGGTCCGAATTTCTCGCAGGCTCTGTAATCAGCGCCCTCGGCGTCCTCAGTGCCAAAGGCCGACCATGCGTGCGGACGGAAAATACCGTTCTCCACATTGTGCATGGACACAGGAATTCTCAGCATGGAGGCCATGGTGATCAGATCGCGGCCGATGTGACCGTACACGAACGCACCGTGATTTGCGCCCCACTTTTCCATTACGCTGTAAACATCGGTGAATGCGCCGTGACCGGTGAGCTTCGGCACAAACCAGGTGCTCGGCCAGGTAGGATCGGTGCGGTCAAGCAGTATTTTGTCCACCTTTTCGGGCAGCGTTACGGTGTAGCCCTCGGCAATTTGCAAGGTGGCGCCGATGCCCTCCACCGAATTCATGCGAATGACGGTGACCGGCATTCCGTTGGCTTTGGTGCTGTAGCTGGAGCTGAAACCGCCGCCGCGGAAATAGCCGAGGTTTGCCGGCGACCATTTGGTGGCGCTCAGCATGGCTTTTTCGTCGGCTTCGGTTACCTCCCACCATTTTTTCATTACAGGATTGCCGTCTTTATCGCGGCATTCACCGGTGCCGTCCAGTGCGGCGGCGCCGCTGTTTAAAAGATGAATAAATCCGTTCTCGCAAAGACCTTCGGGCTTCCAGCCGCTCACACGCTCCACCGCTTCGGGGCTCCAATAGGTGCGAACGTCTGCAAAAATACTGGCAGAACCGGTCAAAAGCTTTCCAAGGATCATCGCCATGCCGTTCATGGTGTCGTTTTCGGTGGCCAAAACGATCGGCTCACGTTTGCCGTTCCAGTCAAAGGTAGAATTCAAAATTGCTTCGGCAAAGTCGCCGTTCGGCAGATAATCCGTCCACTGACGCTGACCCTGAAAACCACCCAAAAGCGCGTTTCTGCCAAGCGCTTCTTCGTGGCGGCCGATGTCGTGAAGCTTTTCGTTGCCAAGCATAATATCGCGAATGATCAGTGCCATTTTTACGGCGTACTGCAACTGCTCTTCCTGCTCCTCGCGGTTGGCGGCTTTATCGGCGTTGCCCCAGACAGTCAGGTTGAGGTCCTCGCCGATGGGGCAATATTCATGCACCCAGGAAAGCGCTTTCCTTAATTCCTCTTTATCATAGATTTCAAGATCCACGCGGCGCTGAATTTCGATCATATCGACCCATTCTGCACGAATGCCGAAATACCGCTGCATGAGCATTGGATCCAAAAAGCTGCCGGCAATGCCCATCGCAACGCTGCCAATGGCGACATAGGCCTTGTTTTTCATCTGACCCACGGCGAGCGCGCAGCGCGCGAATCTGAGAATCTTCTCGGCGACATCTGCCGGAATTTCCTTGTCGTCCTTTTCTTTTACGTCGTGACCGTAAATCGAAAACGCCGGCAGTCCGCGCTGTGCGTGGGCGGACATTGCCGCGGCAAGATATACCGCGCCCGGGCGCTCCGTGCCGTTAAAACCCCAGACCGCTTTTAAAGTCAAAGGATTCAAGTCCATAGTCTCACTGCCGTAGCACCAGCAGGGCGTGACCGAAAGCGTAGCGCAGACGTTGTTCTCGGTAAAGAGTGTTTCGCATCGCGCCGCCTCCGCACCGCCGCCGATGGTGGAGGGCGCAATGATGACCTCGGCCGGGGTTCCGTCGGTATAGCGCACGTTTTCTTCAATCAGCTTTTTGGCCGACAGCGCCATGGCCATGGTCTGTTCCTCCAAGCTTTCACGAATGCCGCCCCAACGGCCGTCAATGACCGGACGAATACCGATTTTACATTTCATATATATCTTCCTTTCTGCTTTGAGATTTTTATTTTTTCAAAATTTCTATATTTCAATGGTATAAAAAACCGCCGCAAAAAACAATGAAAGATATTGCCGCCTTTTAAAAGCAAGATTGTGCTATTTTTATTATTTTGTTTTAAAAATCATCTTGACGGCGCGTTTTGAGCCTTTTATAATAAAACTACAAAGTTCCGAAATACTGCAATTTCTTTGAACAAGGGAGGCTCAACCAATGGAAATATCCCACCGTTTTGACAGCGCCGAGCGCCAGCACTATCTTTTAGAGGAGGCCTACTCCTTTCAGCTGAAGCCGCGGCTTTTGTATGCCGGAAAACTGGAAAAAAGCGTTGGTTGGTCGGAGAAACCGCACAGCCACTTATTTTCTGAAATTATTTTTATTATAGAGGGCAGCGGCACTGTAACGGTGGACGGCGCCGAAAGGACGGTACACCGCGGCGACCTGGTGATCTATAACGCCGGCACCGAGCATTGCGAGCAAAACAGCGCCGACGCGCCCATGGAGATGTATTTTTTCGCCATTGATAAATTCAGGATCACAAATCTTCCGGAAAATCATTTGTTGCCGGACAATTACGACTGCGTTTATCCGAGCGGCACACTTTATCCCGTGTTTCGGGAGCTTTTGAGCAGTATTATTGATGAATTCCGACAAAAAGATTATTTCTATGCCGAAATTTCGCAGAATATTATGCGAACCGCCGTGATGTATATTTTCCGCCTGATCCATAAACACGAGGAAAAGGCGGCGCGGCTCTTTTCGGGCGGCGAACTGGAAACGGCGCTCCGTTATATAAAGGAAAACTATAAAGCCGAGCTGACGCTTGAAAGTGTTGCCAGGGCCTGTTTTTTAAATAAATATTATCTTTCGCATTTGTTCAAGCGCTTTATGGGGGTTAGCGTCGGGCGGTATATACTAAAACTGCGCATGGAAGAAGCCGCGCGGCTTTTAAGCGATACCGGCATGAAAATCTCCGAGGTTGCCGCGCGTTCGGGCTTTCACGATCCCAATTATTTCAGCCGCGCGTTCAAAAAAGAAACCGGCCTTTCGCCGCTGCAATACCGTCGCGCACACAAAATGCCGAAATAACCGTTTTTGTGGGAGGGTGAAAACCGACTGCGGACTTTGGGTGGTTTTTGTATGCCGTTTTCAAAAAGTCCACCGCAAAGGCGACCAAGTGCGAAACCGACCGCGATGATACAAGCCAACCGCGATAAAATAAATCGACTGCGATGAAATAAACCGACCGCGATGAAACAAACCAACCATGATGGGACAAACCGACCGCGATAAAACCGGAAGCGCATCCTGCGCGCCACGCGGTGTTTTCCCCATGAAGGGAAAACACCGCTGAAAGCCCTCCCCGAAAACGTCTTTGACGCTTTCGGGGAGGGCTTTCGCCGAAGGCGGCGGCGCGCAGGGGCGCTTCCGGTTTTATCACGGTCGGTTCTAAAGCTTTTATTAAAAGAATAAACAAGCACCTGCACCCTATTATGCAACACCAAAAAACACAGCGCGCAAAAGCCAACAAAAAGCTCTTGCGCGCTGTACTCTCATTTGCTTGATTGATCCCGGTTGCCGATCGTATCAGCGAATCACCGAAAGATCAGTCTTTTTTGTCTTCCGGCACTTCTTTATAAAGGTTAAACCGGAACAGTAAGGTTTCGTCGTCGGGGTTTGTGCAACGAATGGTGGCCTCGTTGATGATCGCGCCCTTTAAAATGTTGGCAACGCCCATCATCTGGCACAGCTTGGATTTTAAATTCAGGCAATCGCCCTCGCTGGTTTCAAGATAAACATCGCCTTTGCAGGCGTCCAGCGTTTTAATAAAATCCGCAATATCAATATCATGCATTACAAGAAATTTCTGCATACTGTTTCCCTCCTTGTTCCCGTTTATTGTACCATTTCGCATTTCAAATGTCAATGCGGCAATCGGTGAAAAGTTTGTTAAATTCAAATAAGTATAACGTCCTCGCAGTCTGCAAAAGGAGGCCTCAATGGTTGCGGAATGAAATATTTTGCAAAAAACGGTTTTCATCTATAGAAAAATATGGTATACTAAGTTTTAGTTTGTGTAAAAGCTGCCGGCAAAACTGCTTTTTAAGGCGTCGCCTTTTAAACCTTTAAAAAATAACACGGCAGCAGATGAATGGAGGAAACACCTTGGAGTGGCAGGAACTGCTCATTAGAATTCCCACCGACCGTTTGGACGAAGCCGCGGCCATTGCCAACATGACAGTGCCCTACGGTATTTATATTGAGGACTATTCCGACCTTGAAAAAGGCGCTGAGGAGATTGCTCACATTGACCTCATTGACGAGGATCTGATTAAAAAGGATCGCAAGACAGCCATGATTCATATTTACTTCCCCACCGAAGAAAATATTACCGAGGCCAAGGCTTATCTTTGCGAGCGTCTGAACGCCGAAAAGCTGCCCTTTGAGATTGAGGAGAGCCGCATTGCCGAAAGCGACTGGCGCGACAACTGGAAAAAATATTTTAAGGTAACCGAGATTGGCGAACGACTGGTGATCTGTCCGAGTTGGGAGCACTATCAAAGCGACGGCGATCGCAAGGTTTTGACCATTGACCCCGGCGCGGCCTTTGGCACCGGCACGCACGCCACCACAGGGCTTTGCTTAGAGCTTTTGGAAGAATACGCAAACGGCGAGGTTTTGGATATCGGCTGCGGCAGCGGTATTTTAAGCATCGGCGCCGTTCTTTTGGGTGCCGAAAGAGCCGATGGCGTGGATATTGACGCCACCGCTGTGAAGGTTGCAAAAGAAAACGCCGAAATCAACGGCGTAAAGGCACAAACAAACTTTATTGAGGGTTATCTGCTGAGTAAAAACACCGATCAGTACGATCTTGTCTGCGCTAAGATTGTGGCCGACGTGATTATCG
>CADAVL010000041.1 GCA_902791335.1 Oscillospiraceae bacterium | reverse complement strand
TACCTGCGTTTTTGCCTTGTCTTTTTATAAATTGCCACATCGACAAAATTCTACGACCTAAAACGTGCGTAATATTGAGAGATTTTTGGTTTTGAGGAGCGCATAAGGCGAATGCCTATGGGCGACGAAAGGCCAAAAAAGCGCCGATATTCCGCCGTTTTAGGCGGGTTCGGATCCGTGTGCTATGGTTAGGCTGACGAGAGTCGAACTCGTCACACCTAAGATAATTCAAAGGCAGTGACAAAGACAAACAGCAAAAAGCTCTGCTTTCAGAGAACGGAACCGCAGGCTGAAAGTTCCGCAGTCATCTTTTTGTGAATAACACTTTGTAGCCGCAAGCTGAATCCCCCTTAAAAGCCTTTCGGCCGGGGCAGTAGGTGCGCCGTGTGCCGCGCGTTAAGACGGCAGTGCTTTTAGAACACCCGAAAGCCAATAAAACTTTTGTGTTCAGAAGCGTTGAGTGACCGATATTCGGTAATGCGGGTGGTACCGCGGACAGATGATTTTTATTATTAAAATGCTGTTCGTCCCCTATTTCTTTGGGCGGCGAGCGGCATTTTTTGTTGGTATTTTTATTTATAAATTATAAATGCCGCGCTCGGTTCATGAAAGCCGTCCGGCAGTCGGGCATTGAAACAACGCCTGATGCAAAGTACCAGTTATCGTACTTTATTATTTCTTACAAAAAGGAGCAAACATTCATGAGAGAATTTAAAATGGTGGAGGGCTACGAGTCCGGACTTTCTTTAAGAGAAACGCAAAAGGCCATCAAATTTGTAAAGGACACCTTTCAGCACGAGATCAAACCGGCGCTGAATCTGGAAAGAATCAGTGCACCGCTGTTTGTTTCCAAAGCCAGCGGTATTAACGATGACCTAAACGGCGTAGAGCGCAAGGTGCATTTCACCATTCGCGAAACCGGCACGGAGGCCGAGGTGGTGCAGTCGTTGGCAAAATGGAAAAGAATGGCACTGTGGCGCTATGGATTTTCCGAGGGCGAGGGGCTTTATACCGACATGAGCGCCATTCGCCGCGACGACGACATGGACAACATTCACTCCATTTATGTGGATCAGTGGGACTGGGAACGCGTGATCACAAAAGACGACCGCAATTTGGAATTCTTAAAATCCATTGTCCGAAAAATCGTACACGCAATCAGCGAAACCGCCAAGAAAACGCAGGCGCAGTATCCTCAGCTGAAAAACCATATTTCGGAGGATATCTTCTTTATTACCACCGAGGAACTGCTGGGGCTGTATCCCGATCTGACGCCGCACGAGCGCGAGCATGAAATTGTTAAAAAGCACAAAACCGTTTTCTTAATGCAGATCGGTGAAAAGCTGTCGAACGGTAAAAAGCACGACGGCCGCGCCCCAGACTATGACGACTGGGCCTTGAATGGCGACCTGTTCTTTTGGAATCCGGTGCTTGAGGACGCGCTGGAGATTTCCTCCATGGGCATTCGTGTGGACGCCGAGAGCCTGCACCGTCAGTTGACGGAAGAAAACTGTCTGGAGCGCGAGAAATTTCCGTATCACAAGGGCATTTTAACCGGCGAGCTGCCGCTGACGATCGGCGGCGGTATCGGCCAGTCGCGCCTTTGTCTGTTCATTCTTGAAAAGATGCACATTGGCGAAGTGCAGTCCTCTATTTGGCCCGACGACGTGGTGGAAGCCTGCCGCAGTCATCATATCAATCTGCTGTAATTTATTATTTTCATCAAGGCGGCGCGCAATCTCAATTGTTTGCAGTCAGCTTCGCGTGTACGATCAATCGTACATTGGAGAAGATCAATGAAAAGTCCTTTTAAGAATGAAAACAAAACATTTTTAAAGCTGCAAGACCATACCAAGGGCGTATTATGCATTATCGGCGCCGCATTCGGATTTTCGATGATGTCGGCCTGCGTGCGCCTGGCAGGCCCCGGTGTGCCGTCGGTACAAAAGGCCTTTTTCCGCAATTTTATTGCGCTGTTGTTTGTGTCCGGCATTATGATCCGCAAAAGAATTTCTTTAAAACCGGAGCGCGGCAATATCGGCTACATGTTCGGCCGCGCTTTTTGCGGTACGGTGGGACTTTTGTGCAATTTTTACGCCATTGATCACCTTTTGCTGGCCGACGCAAATATGCTCAATAAGCTGTCGCCTTTTTTCGCCATTTTACTGTCGGTATTCATTCTGAAAGAAAAGCCGAATATTGTACAAATTTTGGGTGTTACCGTGGCGCTTACGGGCAGTATGTTTATTGTAAAGCCGGGGTTTCAAAACACCGAGATTTCGGCCGCCATTTGGGGGCTGCTCGGCGGTGCAGGTGCCGGCGCGGCCTATACTTTTGTGCGAAAATTAGGTCTGCGCGGCGAAAATTCCACCCGAATTATCTTCTTCTTTTCCGCTTTTTCCTGCCTTGTTTGTCTGCCGTATATCGCCTTTCATTTTACACCGATGACCCTTCGTGAAACGCTTTTCTTAGTGCTTTCGGGCGTCGGCGCCTGTATCGGCCAGTTCGGCATTACCAAGGCGTATTTATTTGCGCCGGCCAAGGAAATTTCGGTCTACGATTACACGCAGGTACTGTTTGCCGCGCTTTTGGGGTTTGTGCTGTTCGGTCAGATGCCGGATATTTTCAGCGTGATCGGCTATCTTCTGATTTGCGGCGCCGGTATTTTTATGTTCTTTTATAATAAACAGAACCCCAAAAAAGCGTAGAAAAATATATCCACGGCGTTCCGATTTTACTTTATAAAAACAAAAGAGCAGGGGTCTTTGAAATTCGTTTTTCAAAGATCCCTGTTTTTTGTTTCTGTTTTTTAAAAGAACTATGCTTTTTCGTCGTGGTTAGATTTTCTTTGTTTTCAATCGCGGCCGGTGTTTCTGTGCGATTCATCAAGGCGGCGGTAAAAGGGGAAATTGCGCATTTAATATTCGTTGTCTTTTTTATATTTCCCGGGCGATACTCCGGAAATAGACTTGAAAATTCTGCCAAAGTAAAACGGATCGTCAAACCCGGTATATTCGGCGATTTCGTTGAGCGTCATCTGAGCACTTTTCAGCAGCGTTTTTGCATAGGAAACCCGAAGCTGATTGCGATAGGTCACCGGTGTAACGCCCGACCACCGCTTGAAAAGGCGGCGGAAATAGCTCTCGCTGACACCGCACAGCGCCGCATAGTGGGCAATGCTTTTGTTTTCGTTCCATTCGACCTTCAGCTTTTCAATTCCCTTGCGAATGGGGTAATAGTCGCGGTCTTTTTCCTGTTGGCCGGACAACACCGATAAAAGCAATTCATAAAACCGCGTTTTCTTCATTAAGGGGCTTTCGGGAATTCCGTGGCAGGCCGAAGACAGCTCCGCAATCAGATTTTTCAGCCGGTGGTGCTCGTCTCTCGCCATTGTGCAAAGCGTATCGGATAAAGTAATCAAATTTCCAAGGTTGTCCTTCAGTCGGAAATTCACAACATAGGCGTTGACGCGCACAGGCTTTTTGAAGCATTCAAACTGCACCCGATACCGACAGCCCTCCGGTGTATAAATAAGATCGCCGGGGCGGGCGGTAAAGCTGTCGATTTCTGTTTTATAATGCGCCTGCAATCCATCGCAAATTCTTATAAAACCACTCTTTTTGCGCGGCGTTTTTTCATAGCCGAGGTATTGGCTGCCGTCATTCCAGTGCTGTTCCACCACTTCAATGTCGCAGGCGGTAATATCCGTGTGAAACAGTGTCTGGGCTTCTAAAAGCTTCATAAACTGTCCGGCTCCTTTCGCACAAACAATTTTTCTGAAAAAATATAATTTCGGAGGGGATTTTCAAAACAACTATAACATAATAGTTCCGTTTTGTCCATAATTTTCCGATTTTGCTATGGTACTTTCGGCTTTGCAAATCTAAACTGAACACAGAAGGACAAAATGCGGACAGCCAATCATAGAGGATCGGCAAAAAAGTAAATTTCGGTTTATGCGCGACGCTTTTGTCCGGGAAAAGTCACACATTTTTTCTTTGAAGGAGGATTTTTACATGAGCTTTCAAAAATGCAGGGTTGCACTGATCGGCAGCGGCATGATCAGCGGCGTCTATCTTGAAAATCTCAAAAGTTTTGACGCGATAGAGTTGGTGGGCTGTTCGGATATCGTTCCGGAACGTGCAAAAAAGCGCGCGGAGGAATTCGGCATTGCCGCCATGACAAACGAGGAGATCTTAAACGATCCCGAAATTGAACTGGTGGTGAACACGACCTACCCACTGGCGCACTACGATGTTGCAAAGCAGTGTCTTTTACACGGCAAGCACGTTTACACCGAAAAGCTGATCGTGGAAACCTTAGCGCAGGCAAGAGAGCTTCAGGCGATTGCCGACGAGCGCGGCCTGTTCTTCGGCGGCGCGCCGGACACCTGGCTTGGCGGCAGCGCGCAGTTAGCAAAGCTGATCATAGAAAGCGGCCTGATCGGTACGCCCACCATGGTGGACGCCACGCTGTTCCGTTCTTATCACAATGAGCGGTTCAGCACGAGTGCGGAAAAGCGCTTTTCCTTCTGCCGTCACGGCGGCATTATTTTTGATATGGGCGCGTATTACCTTTCGCACATGGCCTTTTTATTGGGGCCGATCGCCGAGGTTTCGGGCCTGGGCGAGATCCGTAATCCCGACCGCGTTTATGAAAATCCGCAAAATCCCGCCTGCGGCGAAAAAATGACGGTGGAATCCTGGAACAATGTCACCGGCTCCTTGAAATTCAAAAACGGTGTGTTCGGCCATTTGACCGTGAGCGCCGAGGGCAGCGCTGTGATGAACCGCTTTATCATCAGCGGCACGGACGGAATGCTCGATCTCGGCGATCCCAACGAGTATGAGGATCACGTCACCGTGACAAACAAGAGCGGACAGCAAAGCGTGATCTATACGCCGTTTGGCTACCACGGCAAAAACTTCCGCGGCATTGGCGTTTTGGACGCGGCCTATGCGCTGAGAAACGGCAGAACACCGCGCACGAACGGTGCGTTTTGCACCCATGTTTTAGAGGCTGCCAACGGTATTTGCGAAAGCATTGAAACGCGGTCGGTTTACCGCATGACGACCTCGATCGAGCCGCCGAAACCGCTGCCGGCCGGTTATACGGAATATCCGGAGCTGGTTTTTACAAAGTGATTTTGGGGTGCTGTAAAAGGCACCGTATCATTTAAAAAATTCAATCAAACGTAAACAAATATTTGAAAGGAAGAACTTTTATGCAATTTGGTATTCAAATGTTTACCCTGCGTGACTTTATGACAAACCAAAAAGACCTTGAAAACACCCTGCGGCGCGTGGCCGAAATGGGTTATCAAAACGTACAGATCACGCCGCCGGCCTTTACCACGGCGCAGAAATTAAGCGAACAGCTGAAAAGTTTCGGATTGAAAGCGGATTCCGCTATTTGCGGTTTGTATGACATTCCAAACCGCATTCCGGAAATTCTGGCAGCGGCAGAAGCACTCGGAACCGATGTGGTTCGCACCGATTCTATTAAACCGGAGGATCGCACCACCGCCGACGGCTATCACCGTGCGGCCGAGCACCTGAACCGTTGCGGAAAAGCCTTTTTTGAAAAAGGCAAGAAGTTTATGTATCACTTTCATTCCTTTGAGTTTGTCAAGCTTCAAAACACGCGCGGCATTGATATTCTGCTTTCTGAAACCGATCCTCGGTATGTGATGTTTCAGCCCGACGTATTCTGGCTGACTGCCGCCGGAGAGGAGCCTTCAAAAGCGCTTGAAATGTTTGAGGGTCGTGCAAAATATATGCACTTAAAGGATTATGTGATCGTGCCGCAAGACTCGCAAAAATTAGAGGAAACCAAAAGGGCTTCGGCGCCGGTCGGCACCGGAAACCTTAATTGGGACGGTATTTTGAGGACTGCCCACAAAATCGGCATTGAGAATTTTGTGGTTGAGGACGACATGGGCGTACTGGATCCCTTTGAAAGTGCGGCCGAGAGTATTGAAAACATGAAAAAGCTTGGATTTTAAAAGGCTTTTGTTATTATTCGCCGTCCGTGTGTATTTGCGCTTTTGTGTTTTGCAGGCTGCCGGAAGTGTGGCTGTGGCCGGTATTTTTAAATATTGCCTTTGGTTTTATTGTTAAAGGACTTGATTTTTTTGGCTTTTTGGGATAAAATAGTACTCAGCAAAAGAGCGCTGTCAAGCGCAAGGGGGAAAACTTCAGGTCGTCGCGTGCGAAAATGCGCGGCGGATGAATGTTAAACCGCTTGCGGCACGACAGAATAAAACGGAGGTAATAAAAAATGTTAGTTTCAGCAAAAGAAATGCTACAAAAGGCGAAAGCCGGGAAATATGCGGTCGGTCACTTCAACATTAACAACCTTGAGTGGACCAAAGCGATCCTGCTTACCGCTGAGGAACTGAGATCTCCTGTGATCCTCGGCGTTTCTGAGGGCGCAGGCAAATATATGTGCGGATACAAGACCATTGTCGGTATGGTAAACGGTATGCTTGAGGAACTGAAGATCACCGTTCCGGTGGCACTGCACCTGGATCACGGCAGCTATGAGGGCGCAAAAGCCTGTATTGAGGCCGGTTTTTCCTCGGTCATGTTCGACGGTTCTCACTATCCGATTGAAGAAAACATTGAGAAAACCAAGGAGTTGGTTGCTCTGACGGATAAGCTCGGTCTTTCTTTGGAGGCTGAGGTCGGCGCGATCGGCGGTGAGGAAGACGGCGTGATCGGTGCCGGCGAGGTTGCCGACCCGAAAGAATGCAAAATGATTGCAGATCTCGGCGTTACCATGCTTGCGGCCGGTATTGGCAACATTCACGGCAAATACCCCGCAAATTGGGCCGGTCTTTCCTTTGATACTCTGGCAGAAATTCAGAAGCTCACCGGCACGATGCCGTTGGTTCTTCACGGCGGCACCGGTATTCCGGACGATATGATTAAAAAGGCAATTTCTCTCGGCGTTTCCAAGATCAATGTAAACACCGAGTGCCAGCTTGTATTTGCCGAAGCTACCAGAAAGTACATTGAAGAGGGCAAGGATCTTGTTGGCAAGGGCTTTGATCCGAGAAAGCTGCTCAATCCGGGCTTTGAGGCAATCAAGGCCAAGGTGCGCGAGAAGATGGAGCTGTTCGGCTCTGTCGGCAAGGCTTAAGCGCTTTTTTAAAAGATTTATTTCGTTTTATAAATTACAAAACCGGTCAAGTGCTTTTGCAGCGCTCGGCCGGTTATTTTTTATTTAGATTGCGCGGAGCTCTTTACCGTTTCTACGTGGTCTTCAACCGCGCCGATTGCAAAAGGGCAGCGCCCCTCGCGCGTCGCCGCAAAGGCGGCGGCAGCCAAAAACGGAACGTTTTGGCCGTGGGGCGTTTTTCTTTTTGAAAAACGCCCGCGCGCGAGGGGTGCTGCCCTTTTGCAATCGATGCGGTTGAAACCGCCAGAGTCGGGTTGCGGCAAACCGGCGCTTCTCAAAAGGCTTCTGCAAAAAGCGCAAAAAATAAGCCTTCAAAAAACGAGCTGTCAAAACGGGCACCGTCAAAAAACAAGTCACTTTTAAAAAAGCCAAAAACAAAGCCTAAAAAAGCCATTTTTAAAAAACCGATCCTCCCAAAAAACAAACGCAAGACCAAAAAACGGAGCGCTGTCGGGGAAAAAACTAAAAACCGACGGCGCTCCAAATAAGAGGGGGCAAAAATTAAGATAATATTGAGCATTCAAACGGCCTGAAACTTCAAGAAACCATTTTTTATTTTGAAGTTTGCTGCGCGCTGAATGCGCAGCAACTTTTTTGAAAAACCGTTTATTTACCGGAACCAATCGTCAAAGTCGCGGTTTTGGTCTTACCGGAGCGGTAGTAGGTCACCTTCACGGTGTCTTTCGGGTAGTAATTGGACAGTGCGGTGTCGTAATCGGTGGGCTCGGTAATTTCCGTGTCACCAAATTTTGTAATAATATCGCCGCGCTTTAAACCGACCGCTTCGGCAGGACTGCCGGAATCCACGCCGGCAACCACTGCGCCGGAGGGATAGCCGTAGTATTTCAAGACTTCCGAGGTGTAGTTTGAGCTGACGGAAATACCGGTGTAGGGGTCACCCTCGCCCTCGTGCGCGATCAGGTCGTCGCAAATGCTGACCACCTTGTTCACCGGGATGGCAAATCCCATGCCTTCGTAGCTTTCGTTTACAAGCTTTGAAGAGCTGATTCCTACAAGCTTGCCTTCGGTATCTACCAGTGCGCCGCCCGAGTTACCGGGATTAATGGCCGCGTCGGTCTGAATCAGATTCATGTTGCCGTTGGTGGTGGAGATCTGACGGTTTAAACCGCTGACGATGCCGAAAGTGGTCGAACCCATGAATTCAAGGCCGCCGGGGCTGCCGATCGCCACCACGTACTGACCGATCTTCAGCTGATCACTGTCGCCGATATCAATTGCGGGAAGGCCGGTTTTGTCAATCTTCAAAACCGCCAAATCACAGGAGATATTGTAGTTGATCACCGAGGCTTTGTAGCCGTTTTTGGTGTCGTTGTCAAGATAAACCATAATGCTGGAGTTCTGCGCGGCCAGCGCGTCGGCAATCACGTGATAGTTGGTGATAATATAGCCGTCCGATTTATAGATTACGCCGGACCCGGAGCCGGAGGAGGTGGATTCTCCGCTGAAAAAGCTTCTCACCGCGTAGGTGGTGCCGATACCAACTACGCTGGAGCTTGCTTTTTCGGCGGCGGTTTCAGCCAGCTGCTCAATAGACCCCGTAATATTTACCACCTTTTCCGTGGTGGGATTTCCGGTGGAGCTTGTTTTGGAAGCGGTGGAATTTGCGCCGTCATTCTTCTTTGAGAGGGTGGTCAATCCCCAAAAGCAACCGGTGGTCAGCACGGCGGCCGCCAGTGCAACGGCGATTAACGAACCAATACCAAAGCTGTGGGCTTTCGCCGCCTTTTTGGGCTTCGGCGGTTTGGGTGCCTTTGGGGGCTTTGTGGGGTGGTAGCTCGGCGGAACGGTGCCGTAGCCGTTATATCCCTGATAGCCGCCGGCCGCGCCGTTGTAGCCTCCGGTTGCATTGCTGTACCCGCCGTTGGGCTGACTGCCGCTCGGTTGATTGCCGTAGCTTCCGTTTGGGAAATAAGAATTGCTCTGCTTTATGGTAAAGTTCGGAGTGTAGCTTTCCGCTGTATCCGTTTGCGAAGGCTCGGCGCTTTCCTGTGCGCGCTCGCCGGTGTTTGCATGTTCGGAGGTTTCGCGAGCGTCCGATTGGGGGGCTTTATCGTTGTAATAACCGCCGTTGGGTGTTACCGTGTAGCTGTCGCTGTGTTCGCTGTCGGCCGACACGGCGGAGTCAAAGCCTCGAAAACCGTCTTGTGTACCGTTTTCGCCGGTGCCATTTTTTAAAGCTTCCTCTTGTGGGTTTTCCTGCGGTGTTTTGTAGGAGTCGTTTCTTTCGTCCATGATATATCCTCCGTTCTGTTTTGGCTGACAGGGCTACGGTTTCGTCGCTTGTCAGTCTATCAAAGGGGCGCGTTTTTTGTTGGCGCTCTTTTTTGCTTTCTTTTGTTTTACTGACTACATCATAATGAAACAATGTTGTATCTGTTGCATTAATTTATGAACCTTTTGTGAATTCTCTTTCTGTTCTATCTTTGTCCGACAAGGCAAAGAATCCGTTCATCTTTGTTGCAGTGGTTGCAGCAAGGTTGCAGTGGCGCTTTCTTTTGGTTTGCATTGCATCAAAAGGAGGAATACAATGAGACAAATTGATATTGCCATTTCAAATGACGGAACCACCTCGCCCGGCAGTATTGCGCTTGGGCACGTAGGCGAACACAATGTCGTGCAGCTTCATTTTAAGATCTCCATTGCACTGGAGCAGGAGCTAAGCTTTTTCAGAGTATCGGCCGGTGAATTTTTGTCCGATCAAATCCAATCGGTCGCCGGCGATATGTATTTCACCGTGCCGGCCGCCATGCTGTCGGCTGAAACGGTGTTTCTTCAGTTGAACGGCTATAAAATGGACAGCAATGATCTGCCGAGCGCCGTGTTTAAATCGGATATCATTCTCGGCTATGTTCACGAATCGCTGAATTCCAGTACCGAGCTGCCAACCGATGTGAATGCGTCGCTGGAAACGCTGGAGGTAAAAACAAAGCGGCTGATCGACGACCTTATTTATAACAATCAGATCGCAAACCTCACCTACAGCAATTTAGGCTTTCAGATCAACGAAGCCAAACAAATGATGGATAAGTATGTATATTATGTCAGCGAAAAGGAGGTGGAAACGCTTGCGGCCCCCACGCGGGCAGGCGTGCTGCTTTTTGAGCTTGAAAACAACACGAACGACTTAAAAAATGTTTATATTTCCTATTCCGATACCCCCGACGAAACAGGTGATGCCTCCAACTCCGCCACCGGCGGCAGTTCCTCGGACACTTCCAATACCGACAGCGGCTCGTCCGACACTTCCGGTTCCGATACCGGTTCGTCCGACAGTGAAACCATGCCGACCTACCACTGGCTGAAGCTGTGGGGCAAAAGCAGTTATATTGACCGTGACAATCTGAGCGAATACGCCGAAACAAAGACCGAAGTTGTGGAAATGACAGATCGCCAGACGTTAACGCTCCAAAGCAATCGGGTCTATTTATACGGGGAATCTTTAAATATTTATCCGGAATTCAATGTACCGGAGGACGAACGAAACAGCTTTTACTGTGAGCTGCGGTTTACCTCCGGCGAAACACCCACAGCCTTTTATTCACTGAACGCATATTATACCGGCGCCGAATGCAGTGGCGGCAGCTTTGTGCCAATGCCAAAAAAGCGTTATAATATTTGTTACTGGTTTGACGGCTGTTACCAGGCCGCGGTCAGAAGTTGTCCGACGTACGCATTGTCCAAAGGTACGGTAACGATATAGGCTGACAAACATAAAGCGCGCACCAAACGAATAAGCGGACCATCCTTTTAATATGTTATCATTTTATGCGGTAGCGCGCGCAGGTATACCTTATTATATAAGGAGCGCCGCCGCACGTTTTGAAGTTGTATGGATGCCGGCAAGGAATGGTGTCAGGTGAACCCAATGAAAAAAGCCGTCCCGGGAAGGCACAAAAATATGCCAAAACAGGGCGGCTTTTGTCGAAGCTTTGAAAGAAAGCTGTTATAATCCTTACGATTTTGTAACCTGCGCGCTTTTTTGTTGCCTTTTAAAAAGATTAGTGGTACACTTGATAAGGAACCATCGGGCGGAGCAAACAACACCTGATGGAAAACGAAAGGAGGAAATTTTATGGATCTGCTGCAACAAGCCAAAAACGGCGACCGCGAAGCACTGGAGGAGCTTTATATGAACTCCGTGCCGGCCTGCCTTTTTATTTGCAAAATGCTTTTAAAGAATTCCTCCGAATCCGAGAATGTTTGCCGCGATATTTACAGTCGGGTCTTTTCCCGGCTTGACCGCATGGACGACCGCACCGATTTTTCCGAGTGGATGAAAAACGCGGCGGCGGTTGCCTGCGCTTCCATATTGCGCCGAAATAACGGTGACATCTTTTTGGAAGATCGTTATGAAAAGACTGCAGAAACGCTTTTTGTGCCAAAGGGCAGTGCCTTAAACGCGCAGGAAACCGCC
Organism: Oscillospiraceae bacterium; assembly: GCA_902791335.1. Taxonomy (GTDB): domain Bacteria; phylum Bacillota; class Clostridia; order Oscillospirales; family Acutalibacteraceae; genus UMGS1532. The sequence goes on along the minus strand of CADAVL010000041.1, from coordinate 4,354 downwards.
AAGGCCGTAGAAAACTGTTTTGACTCTATGCCGCTGCCCGAACGTTTTTCCGCATTGTGCTATTATTTCAACGGTATGACAATCCCACAGATCGCGGCGGTCATGGACGTGCCTCAAACGCGCGTCAAGGAGCTGCTGCGCCGCGGTCACGCGGCACTGTCCTCTATGGTGAACAGGTTTAATAAACGCGGCATAAAAACCACCGAGATCACCTTAAAACCGGTGTTGGAGCTTTCGGCGGCCATGTTGCCTTTGCCGGAAGGCTTAAAATTCAGCCGCCTTGATACATCGGAATATTCCGAAAAAGGCGCGACCGCCCACGAAGCCGACAAAAGTCGGGTAGGCGAGGACGCGCAGGGGGACGAAACCGCCCCCGCGAAAAAAGCGACGTTTTGGGAGATATTCCGCAAAAGCGGCCGTCAGGGCTTCACCTTAGCGGCGGTTTGCGGCATTTTGGTGCTTTTGTGTATTGCCGGTGTTTTTGCCGTTGCTTCAAAGCGGTCGCCGGGAAGCACCGAAAGCGCAAATTCTGTGTCCGGTGTGTCGGCGGTGTCCTCCGTTTTGTCGCAGGCGACATCCTCTGAAACGGCAACATCTTCGGCGGTACAGACAGTCAGCAGTAAAGCGGCCGTTTCCCAAAAGGCGACGACCTCCAAAAAAAGCACCGCGTCGTTTATCGTGGCCAAAACGCCGACCGCGGCGCCCTATCTGATCACCGAGAACACGGGATATAATGAAAACGGAGAAAAAGAGAAAACCGAATATTTCACCTACAAGGGCAAGGTGCTAAGCTCGGCAAAAACCGTGACCGATCTTATGAACGAAACTCTATATTACAGCTGGAATGACAAGCACACCGTAAGAACCACGAAAAGCGGCGGCCAAACGATTGAAACCGCGCAGTACGATCTTAATGGTAATCCGGTGAAAATCACCTATAAAGATAAAAAAACAACCACCTATAAGTGGAGCTACACCTTTACAAAGGGCGGATATATTCACACAGCGTCGTATAAATCTGCGCGAAGCGGAAAATATACCTACAGCTATAATGAAGACAACCGCATAAAGAAGCTCACACAAAAAGAGGGCGGCGACACCTCCGTTACGCAGTATAGCTACAATGAGGACGGCACGGTAAAAAGCCTTATAAAAACCGATTTCGACGGAGAAAAAACAACCTATACTTATGAATACGATCTCGAAAAGCTCACTTTTCGGGTCACCGGCAGCGACGGAACCTTACAAACCGGCAAGATGATGAAAGCCACAGACAGCTAAGTGCGGCAGCTTCTGAATGCGATGATCGAAGCTGCTGCGATTTTGACTTCGGCTTTTCAAAAAATTTGAGAAATTGCCTCAAAGGCTCGGCAGAAATATTGTGGAAGAAGCAGTCAGATCACGCGCACTAAATGCAAAAAACGGCGGCAGAGTTTTAAAGAATCCGATCTTAAAGCTTTGCCGCCGCTTTTATATTTTGAAAAAATGCGGTTATTATAATTTTGGAAAGGAATCTTACGATGGCAGAAAAACGAAATGTGTTCGGCAAGATATACGAGGTTGTAAAAAGAATCCCCAAAGGATCGGTGGCAACCTACGGTCAGGTGGCCACGCTTTGCGGAAATCCGCGGTGGGCAAGAGTTGTGGGCTACGCTTTGCACGTCAATCCACAGCCGGGCGTGATCCCCTGTCACCGCGTAGTCAACCGCGAGGGCAGCGTGGCGCCCGGATTTGCGTTCGGCGGCGAGGGCGTACAGCGGCAGATGCTCGAAAACGAGGGCGTTCGGTTTCTTTCGGACGGTCGGGTGGATCTTTCCCGATATTTGTGGAAGATAGAATGAATATTCATTGCATAAACACTGAATATTCATGTATATATCCGGGCGATTTGCATGTGATAATGTATAATATACTGAATAAATGTATATTTTGGGTAAAAAGTATACAATCTGAGGGGGTGCAATATCGGCTTTGTTGTATATTTATACAAAAATTGCAAAAAGGTATTGACAGCAGCGACACAAAGTGGTAAAACAGAAACACAGCAAACGAATGCGGCAAAGTCCGCACGAAAAAGCAAATTTAAAAAACTCACTTTATTGGAGGAAACAAAAATGAAAAAGATTACAGCAATCATCATGGCAGTTGTCATGATCGCCGCCGCCTTCGCAGGCTGCGGTTCAAACAAAACCGATTCAGCGAACAAAAACACCGGTAAAAAAACCACCGACGCCACCGTATCCGAAGTTAAAACCGCCACCAAGGGCAAACTCACCATGGTAACTAACGCTGAGTTCCCGCCTTATGAATACAAAGAGGGCGACAAGATCATCGGTATCGACGCTGAAGTTGCTGACCTCATCGCCAAGAAGCTTGGCTTAGAGCTTGAGATCGCCGACGTTGATTTCGATTCCATTATTCCGGGTGTTCAGACCGGTAAATATGACATGGGCATGGCCGGTATGACCGTGACCGACGAGAGAAAGCAAAAGGTAAACTTCTCCGATTCTTATGCAACCGGCGTTCAGTCCATTATTGTAAAGGACGGCGGCTCCATTAAATCCATTGACGATCTGAAAGGCAAGAAGATCGGCACCCAGCAGGGTACTACCGGTTATATCTACGCTTCCGACACTCCGGAAAACGGCGGCTACGGTGAAAAAAATGTCATCGGTTATCAGAACGGCGCTTTGGCTGTGGAAGCTTTAAAGAGCGGCAAGATTGACTGCGTGATCATTGATAACGAGCCGGCCAAGGCTTATGTTGCTGCTACCACCGGTCTTAAAATTTTGGATACTCCGTACACCAAAGAGCAGTATGCGATCTGCTTCTCCAAGGACAACAGCGAACTGCAGACGTTGGTAAACAATGCACTGAACGAGCTGAAAGACAGCGGCGAGCTTCAGAAGGTTGTTGACAAGTATATCAAAGCGGACTAATCTTAGTTTTTAAATAAATTGCTTAAAGGAGGCGGCTTTCCGTAAAGTCGCCCCCTGTTCGTATATTATATAGGTATTTTTCGGAAGTTGATTTTTCCTTTGACCGCCTTGTGAGACGGCAAGCGTCGGTTGGAGAGAGTGTAACCGAAAAACAGGACTCAGCCGAAAAAAAGGAGCTGATTTTTTGAACAATATGATTCATGCAATAAGCAGCTGGTTTTTGAAGATCAAGGATGAATTCATCTTTGTATTCATTGAAAAAGACCGCTACAAGCAAATGGTGACCGGCTTAGGCAACACCTTAAAAATCACTGCGGGCGCACTGCTTGTCGGTATTGCCATTGGTATCGTGGTTGCCGCTGTGCGTTCTACATACGATAAAAACGCAGAAAAAATGCGTAAAAAAGGCGGTATCGGATATTTCCTTTTAGCGTTTTTTAATGCAATCTGCAAAATTTATTTAACGGTGATCCGCGGCACGCCGGTCGTGGTTCAGCTGATGATCGCGTATTTTGTCATTTTCGTTTCCGCGCGCGACGGTATACCGGTGGGCATTCTGGCTTTTGGTATCAATTCCGGTGCGTATGTTGCCGAGATTTTCCGCGGCGGTATCCAGGCCGTGGATGTCGGGCAGGTCGAGGCGGCGCGCAGCCTGGGCCTTGGCTATTTCAAGACCCTGCAGAAAGTCGTGCTGCCGCAGGCGATCAAAATCATGATTCCGCCGATTATCAACCAGTTCATCACGACGCTGAAGGATACCTCCATCCTCTCGGTCATCAGCGTACGTGAGCTCACGATGAACTCGCAGATCATTATCGCGCGCACCTATATGCCCTTCGAGGTGTATTCCTTCGCGGCGCTGCTGTATCTCGTGGTCATTGTCGGCTTGTCGCTGCTGTCGAAGGTCGTAGAGAGGAGGCTCCAGCATGATAATTGAAGTTGAGCACATGGTGAAGTCCTTTGGCACGAATGAGGTCCTGAAGGATATTTCGTTCCACGTCGCTGAGGGCGAGGTCGTCTGCATCATCGGTCCCAGCGGCTCGGGCAAAAGCACGCTGCTGCGTTGCCTGAACCGTCTCGAGGAGGCGCAGGGAGGGACGGTCAAAGTCTTTGGTACGGATGTGCGCCATACGAAGGACATCGACAGTTTCCGCGAGCAGATCGGCATGGTGTTCCAGATGTTCAATCTGTTCCCCAATTATACGGTCATGGACAATATCACGCTGGCGCCGGTCGAGCTGAAGAAAATGACCAAAGCCGAGGCCGAGAAGCGCGGCATGGAACTCCTGCAGATGGTCGGCCTTGCCGACAAGCGCGACGCCTATCCTTCGCAGCTGTCGGGCGGGCAGAAGCAGCGCATCGCCATTGCGCGGGCGCTCGAGATGAATCCGAAAATCATGCTGTTCGATGAGCCG
>CADAVL010000040.1 GCA_902791335.1 Oscillospiraceae bacterium | reverse complement strand
AAGCGGTGAGCGGTGTACTTAGCACGTTAATCCCTTTTTCCAAAGCGGCGGTCAAAACCTCCGGATCGGGTACAACATCTTCCGCAAGAATTACGCAGGCTGTGTCGGCCAGCGTGGCCACCGCCAGGACGTTTACATTGGACATAATGGTAATCCACGCATTGTCCGCCTTGGCGCGGCCCATGACCCAGCTTAAAAGATCGCCCACATATACGCCGTGGATCTCTCTTTCGGGACAGGGCAGTGTAAGCGCCTTGAATTTTGCATTTTCCGAAAGCTCACGAACGGTCATGACCCTCATCCTTTTTTCAAAAGATATTGCTCCAATTCCTCGCGGTGTGCGATCATGCAGTCGCGAAGGTCGGCGCGGTGCCGCACCACATCTTCTGCAAAGGCGCGGCAAGTCGGCGCGCCGCAGGAACCGCAGTCAATGCCGGGAAGCTCTTCGCGAAGCTTTTGAATATCCGACATCATACGCATGGACTCTGCCATGCTGTCGCTCAGGCGGGAAATGGGATTATAGGTGGGAAGGCTGTTGAAGAAATAGCCCTCCGGAATATACTTTTCTTCCTCTTTAGAGAGGAAATTCTGCGAAACCGGCAAATATCGTCTGAGGCTTTGCAGTCTTGCCTTTGCAATAAAGGGGTTCTGCATGGACATTACGCCGCCGACGCAGCCGCCGGTACAGGCGTTCAGTTCAATAAACTCCAGCTTTGGAATATTTCCGTTTTCAATCTGGTCTAAAACCCTGATCACATTATCAATGCCGTCGGCCGCCAGGTAATTCTCGTTAAAGATCGCCGTGGCCTCGCCGCCGGTGGTTGCCCAGCCGATTCCGATCATACCGGAGGAAGACATCGTGGGCAGATCGTCCGAATGCTTCATGGCGTTGATCAGCTGAAAATAAATATCGCTGATGGAAACCACCACGTCCACAAGACTTCTATAGCCGCCGAAACCGTTTTTCACATAGCTGACCTTTGCAGGACAGGGCGAAATAAAGCAAACGCCGATCTCGTCGTCCGAAAGTTCGGGGTGCTGCTTCTTTGCACGCTCGCGCGCAAGCATGGCGGCAATCTCCATAGGGGGCAGCATTCTGATAATATTATCGTTTAAAAACGGAAAGCGCAGACCAATAAGCCGAACCACGACCGGACAGGCCGAGCTGATGACCGGCTTTTTTACGCCCTCGGTCTTTAAATAAACGCGTGTATACGCGGAAACGAGCTCCGCCGCCGCGGAGACCTCGAAAACATCGTCGAAACCGATCTTCAGCAGTCCGTTCAAAACATAATCCACGTCGTCAAGGTTGTCGAACTGACCGTACAGCGTGGGCGCGGGCAGTGCGATCTTCCACTTGAAACGATCCATGGCGCTGAGTTTGGAGCAAACGGCACGCTTCGCCTTATTATGGCAAAGCCGGATACACTCGCCGCAGTCGATACAGCGCTGCTCGTTGATCACCGCGTGATGGTCCCGAATGCGAATGGCTTCGGTCGGGCAGTGCTTCAAGCAGGTCGTGCAGCCGTTGCATTTTTCCACGTCCAGAAAAACGGAATGCTCGTATGTATCCATTCAATCACCTACCAGCGTCATTATTTGGGAATATTCACCTGCATGGTGATGGTGGTGCCCACCCCAACGGTGGACGCAATATGCATATGATCGGTATACCGTTTCATATTCGGCAGACCCATTCCGGCGCCGAAGCCCAATTGACGGATACTGTCGGGCGCAGTGGAAAATCCCTCCTGCATTGCCTGATCAATGTCCTTGATACCGGGGCCGTGGTCAGTCAGAACGATCTCGATCGTATCCTCATTTACGGTGACATCTGCCATACCGCCGCCGGCATGGATCACCATGTTGATCTCGCCCTCATACATTGCAATGGAAACCCGTCTGATGATCTCGGGGGTCAAACCAAGCTGCCTTAAATTCTTCTTCACCTGAACCGATGCCTGACCGGCCGAGGTGAAATTCTCCCCGTCAACATCAAAATGAAAGGTTAAAGCCTCACTCATTTTTCAGCCTGTTTCCGACAAGGCCGTTCTGATATAAAATACCGCAGGCGTTGTACATACGCTTTTTGGTGGTCATCAGAACCATGCCGTTTTCTTTGGCAAGCTCGATCATCTCGGGTGTCGGCAGCTTTGAACGCACAAAAACGATACAGATCATATCCATCATCTCGGCAGTTCGAATCACCTGAGAATTTACAAGCCCTGTCAAAAGGACTGCCTGGTCTTTCACATAGGCCAAGACGTCGCTCATCATATCGCTTCCGCAGGCGGAATAAACATGTCTGCCGAGATTTTCCTCACAGCAAAGCACTTCGGCGTCTAAAAGCTCTTTCATTGTACTGATTTTCATAACAGCGTACCTTTACCTTATTAATATATAGGATTTAATCCTGATATTTTGCAAGTATGCTGTCTACGTCGTCTACCGTCAGACGGCCGTAAACTTCATCGTTAACAGTCAAAACCGGTGCCAGACCGCACGCGCCGATACAACGGCAGGCAGTCAGCGAGAATTTTCCGTCTGCGGTACATTCGTCCGCGCCGATACCGAGCTTTTCACTCAGCTTGTCAAAAATATCGCCCGAGCCTTTTACATAGCAGGCGGTACCAAGACAAACGGAAATGTTGTACTGACCTTTTGGGGAAAGCGAGAACTGCGCGTAAAAGGTAGCTACGCCGTATACCTTTTCCAGCGGCACGCCCATCCCCTCGGCGATCATAGCCTGTACCTCCTTGGGCAGATAGCCGTAGATGTCCTGCGCTTGCTGCATGACAGACATCAGTAAGCTCTTGTCGTGGCGGCTTGCGTCGATCACGGCTTTGAGCTGTGCATTCTGCTCAGGAGTTCCCTTAAAAGGGAGCTTGCTGATCTTTTTTTGCATGAATTTGATCCTCCTTATTATAATAAACAAACAAAATGAATAGCGTTATGCAAAATTTACATAGGCTATCTTATATATTTATACCATGTTTCGCGGTGTTTCGCAACAACTTTTAATATATTTTTGATAATTTTTTCACTAACTTTTTTCGCAGTGCAAAAGGTTGCGCACTGTTTCGCCATTCTTCGGGCGCTGTGTGAGAATTCTTTTGTAAAAAAATATATTTTCTTGCATTTTGCACTTTACAAATGAAAAATCATGTGCTATAATTCATATAAGTAAAGTTGCCGACGTTTGAAAGCAACGAATAAAAGCAAAAAATATAACTGTGGCATTCCCCAATATATTCCAGGAGGTCTATGACTTATGAAAAAAATTCTTGCAATTTTAACAGCGTTGGTTTTCGTGTTCTCCATGGCTACCATGGCTTCGGCCGCCGGAAGTCCTTCGGGCGACAAAACCTACAAAGTAACCATTACTACCAATAAAAAAGACAGCGCAAAGCCGAGCTATAAATCCGTGAAAAACGGCGACACTCTTGAGCTGACCGCTGACGAAGATACCGATGAATACGCTTTCGTCCGCTGGGAAATTACCGGCGACTATGAAATCGTTTCCGGTGACCTTGAGTCCAGCGATCTGGTGATTAAGCCGTTGGGCGACGTTACCGTTAAGGCAGTTTATGCCGACCTGGTGGACGACGACTCGGACGCCGACGATCCCGGTGAAAAGAATGATTCTTCCAAGTCCCCGAAGACCGGTGATGTTTGGTTCTTATATCTCGGTGGCATTTTTGCGGCATCTGTTGTCGTAGCCGGCACTGCTAAGAAACTCGCTAAATAATTTCTTTATTCATGCGAATGACCCCGCAAATTAAGTCATCTTAATTTGCGGGGTTTCTTTCATTCTTTGCAATTTTTCTTCTATCCATTGTCTGTGGCGGCATTCAAATGTTCACGACGCCGTCCGCCGACGACTTTGAAATCGCTGTTTGGTCTTTTTTCCTGAAGCAGACAGAAGGTGTAATAAAATAACAAAATGAAAAAGAAATTTTTTAAAGGCGTTTATATCGCCGCGCTGATCGTTTGTGCGGCCTCGGTGATCGTTGCCGGATTTTACGGTTTCAATCTTTTTAAAAGCCGTCGCGAGCATGAAACACTTCAATCAAAGGTTCAACGCACAGTCAGCACGGTATCAATCGCCGCACTCAAAAAAAATCCGATTGATTTTGCAACGCTTCAAAAAACAAACCGCGATGTTTATGCCTGGATCCGCATTCCGAAAACACAGATCGACTATCCCATATTGCAAGCCTACAAAGAAGGCGACAGTTTCTATCTTAACCACAACATAAAAAAGCAGTACGACATCAACGGCTCCATTTACACGGAAATGCAGAACGCCAAGGATTTCAGCGACCCGAATACCGTGATCTACGGCCACAATATGCTGGACGGTTCCATGTTTCAAAACCTCCACAAATTCCGTGACAAGAGCTTTTTTAATAAAAATCGCTACATTTATATCTATACCCCCGGCCACATTTTAAAATACGAGATCTTTGCAGCCTACAAATCGGACAATCGCCACATTTTAAACACCTATGATTTTTCCGACGAAAAGGTTTACAGTGAATATTTGAAAAAAGCGCAGGACCCCAAATCGCTGGAGGTGAACAAGCGCACAGTCTCCCTTACAACAAAGGACCGCATTATCACGCTCAGCACCTGCATTGGAAACGAAACGGAATACCGCTATCTGGTACAAGGAGTATTAATTGATGACACCCTCACAGAATCATAAAGAACCGCAAAACGACAACGCCGAGAAAACACTGGAGCTTTCGACGGCGGAGGACACTTTCAAAGCGACAAAAAAAGCCAAAGCGTCAGCGCAGCCTTGTCGGACGGAACCGACCGACAAAACCGAAAAAGCTGAAACAACAGAAACTGAAACGGCGACAGAAACGAAAGCGGCAGCAGAATCCGCCGACAAAGCCGAAAAGTCCAAAAAATCGAAGCTTGTGATCGACCTTGATCGGGTAGATCCTGACAAAGAGGAATTGGAAAAAAGGAAAAAGGCGAAAAAACGCTGTCTGACGCCAAAGCAGCGTAAAAAGCGCCGAATTATCATCATTGTCAGCATAATTTTAGCCATTGTGCTGACCGCAGTAATGACGCTGATGATTTTGATTACCGACGGCAGACGTCAGCTGATCCGAAACCACGACGCCATTGTTACCCTGCCCGATATCCCGGACGTTGCACCGGAAAACGACGGTAAAACCATTGAGTACAAAGGCAAAACCTACAAGCTCAACGAGAATATCACCAGCATTTTATGCATGGGCATTGACAAAAACAATTTAAACGATGCCAGCGGATTCGGCGGCAACGGACAGGCCGATGCAAACTTTCTTTTGACCATTGACACCAAGACCGGTAAGATGTGCGCCATCGCCATTAACCGCGACACCATGATCGACGCCGGCATTTATTCCGAAAGCGGCGATTATCTCGGCGCTCAGCGGCAGCAGCTGTGTTTGGTCTATGCAAACGGTGACGGAAAAAAGCAAAGCTGTGAAAACATGATGGAGGCGGTGTCGGAGCTGTTTTACGGCATCCCGGTTTCCACTTATATGGCGATTGATCTCGATGCAATCGGTATTTTAAACAATGCCGTCGGCGGCGTCACGGTGACATCGCCGCACACCTTCACCGGAAAGGGCGCCTCCTTTACAAAGGGCGAAACCGTCACCATTAACGACGCAACGCGTGCGATCTCCTTTGTAGGTTACCGCGATGTCACAAGGCTCAATTCCAACGCAGAGCGCATGGAGCGGCAGAAGATCTACCTGAAAGCCTTTGCAAAAAAAGCCATTGCAAAAACAAAGGAAAATCTCACGTTCCCCTTATCACTTTATAATCAAACGGCGGATTATAATATCAACAATCTCAACGCCTCCAAGATCACCTACCTCACCTCCTGCGTGATCGGCGGCATGAAAAACGTAAACTTAGAATTTTTGAGTGTGGAGGGCGAAACCGTGCAGGGCGAAGAATTCGCCGAGTTCACCCCCGACAGTCAAAAGCTTTTTGAGCTGATCTTAAAGGTTTATTACAATGAAGTGAAATAATGGCTTTTTAAGTTGGTTTTAAAAACCGGTCATTAAAAAATCTGATTGCTGAAGATTTTACAAATAACAAATAAATCCGGCAAAACAAACGGCAGACGGCGCAAGGCCCTCAGTATTTTTGGCTGACGCGCGCCGAGCTGCCGTTTGTTTAGGTAAACGGATTCGAGCAGAACACCAGCAGTGATAAAACCGGAAGCTTTTCCGCGCGCCGCGCGGTGGTTTCCCTTTATAGGAAACCACCGCTTGAATCCGGGGCGCCAAAAGCGCCCCGGATTTCGCCGAAGGCGGCGGCGCGCGGAAAAGCTTCCGGTTTTATCACTGCTGGTTTTAAATATCAGAGCCGGAATTTGCAAATTTATGCGACCTGCCATTTTTGAAAATTCCTTGATATATCGAAGGCCGCAGAACACCGCGCTGCGAACGTACCGCAAGTGGTAAGACAGGAACTGCTTGAATTTTTCTACTGTACGGCGTGGCGAACTCTTTGTCTTGCTCACTCATGCAAAAATCATAGGATCGCGCAACTTTTTTCATAGAATTGACACTTGAAACCGGAAAATACTGCCTTACAATAAAATCAAGAATTGTTTACGGTAGCAGCTGCGCGGCACAAAAATCCCAGCCGCACAGCACGCATTTATGGCGACCGGTTTTTGGCCGACAAAAAAGAATCACCCGAACAAAGAGGTAGGTTCCGAGAGGGAGAGTACCAAGAGAACGGCACCGCTGTTGCGCGCCAAAGGAAGGAGCATTTTTATGAAAAACGCGATCCCGCGGCCGGAATATCCCCGTCCGCAATTTGTGAGAGAAAACTGGACCAATCTCAACGGCGAATGGGAGTTCAGAATTGACAACGAGCAATCCGGCTTTGCCGAAAGATTTGAAAGCTTTGAACATTTTGACGATAAGATCATTGTACCGTTCTGCCCCGAAAGCAAGCTTTCCGGCGTGGAACACAAAAACTTTATGCTGGGCGTTTGGTACAAGCGCAAAATCGACCTGACGGAAGATAAACTCTGCGGCACGACCTATCTGCACATCGGCGCGTGCGACTACGAAACCCACGTTTTTATAAACGGTGAACCTGCCGGCCCTCACTACGGCGGATATTCGTCCTTTTCCTTTGATATTACCGATCATCTGAAAGTTGGCACAAACGATATTACCATTTTTGCCGCGGACGATGTTCGTTCCCCAAAGCAGCCGAGCGGAAAGCAATGCCCCACCCTTTATTCCTGCGGCTGCTCTTACACCAGAACCACCGGTATCTGGCAGACCGTTTGGCTGGAAAACGTACCCAACGCGCACCTGAAATCCGCCAAAATGACGCCGTCGCTTCAAAACGGTACTTTGAGCGTGAAAGCAAGCACAGTAAACTGCGAGGGGCTGACTCTTTCGGCCACCGTGCGCTTTGACGGCAAGGAAATTGCCAAGGCCGAAACCGTTTGCGGCTGGCGAAGCGCCGACTTATACATCAAAATCCCCGAAATTCACCCCTGGAGCATAAAAACGCCCGATCTTTATGATATTGAATTTAAAGTTTCAGATGATGTTGTGAAAAGCTACTTTGGTCTGCGCGATATCGCCTTTCGCGACGGGAAATTCTACCTCAACGGAAAATCGGTGTTTCAGCGCCTGATCCTGGATCAGGGCTTTTACCCCGACGGCATTTACACCGCCCCCACCGACGACGAACTGATTGCCGACATTCGCCGCGCGCAGAACATGGGTTACAACGGTGCAAGATTGCACGAAAAGGTGTTTGAACCGCGGTTTTTATATCACTGCGACCGCTTAGGCTACCTTGTTTGGGGCGAATACCCCAACTGGGGCGGCGACTGCACCGGCATGCAGTGCTATGAGTCCTTTTTGCCGGAATGGCGGGAAATTTTGGAGCGCGACTACAGTCACCCAAGCATTATCGGCTGGTGTCCGCTCAACGAAACCGAACGGCATATCAACCGCCGCTTCATCCGCACGCTTGCCGATTTCACCAGAAGCTATGATCCCACAAGACTCTTCATTGACAGCTCCGGCTGGGTTCACGAGGAGGGCTGTTACGACCTGTACGACGTCCACGATTACTGCGGCGATCCGGCGACGTTCAAAGCAAAATACGACAAGCTGATCGAGGGTGAGGCCGTGCCGGCCACCGCGTGGCTCGACGGTAAATTTCACGACGAAGAACTGCACGCGGATATTGCGTTTATGAGCGAATTCGGCGGCATTGCTTACAAAAAAGGCGAAAACGACGGCGGCTGGGGCTACGGCAAATCCGCCACCGATGAAGCCGAATTTGTGGCGCGTTACAAGGGACTTGTGGATGCCATGCTCGACAACCCAAAGATCTGCGCTTTTTGCTACACGCAGCTGACCGACGTGGAACAGGAGCAAAACGGCCTGTACACCTATCATCGTGTACCAAAGGTGAATCCGGAAATTTTAAAGGAGATCACCGCAAGAAAAGCCGCGGTTGAGGACTGAGTTTTCCTTGCCGCGCAAGAAAGATCACGATTGAGGAAGAAACTCCCCTGCACCGTAAAGAAGCGTTGCAATTGAGGGACAACGCTTTTTTGTAAAACAAAGCACCCTCCCCTTTTAAAAAAAATGAAAGACCGCGCACAAGAAAGCCTTGCTACTAAAAGAATTTTTCGCAGGCAAAACGCTTTTTGTGCGCGGTCTTGTTCCTTTTTTGGGGCTTTTTCCCTTGCAAAGAATTGTTGAGTTCGGCAAAAAATACTCTCCGAATCCGCCACGCCGCGCCTATTAGATAAACAATTTAATTAAATTCTCTGAAACCCCTTGATTTTTTAAAAAGTTATGTTACAATTAGCGCAGAACGATCCTTTTGACTGACGAGCGTTGGCAATGCTTTTGGTCGGGCGGGTAAATTTTTTAAAGATGCTTCGTCCGGCCGCTTGTACTGCCGACCGAACCGAAAAATACACAACAAAATTTTAAAAACGGAGGGAAAATTTATGGAGCAATACAAAATGCGGCAATGCCTTGACGGCGAATGGCGGCTTTACCTTTGCGAAAACAAGGATTATTCGGGCACTGAACCAATTACTACTGAACAGCAGCTGAAGCTTCGCGGTTATCGCAAAATTTCGGCGCGTGTTCCCGGCAACTTTGAACTGGATTTAGAGCGCGCCGGTCTTTTGGAAGATCTTTTTTACGATCAAAACACCTTAAAAGCGCAGGAACTTGAAAATCGTCACCTTTGGTATGTTCAAAAAGTCACCGTGAACTCCGAAGACGCCGAGCATGCCTTTTTGCGGTTTGAGGGCGTGGACACCGTGGCGGAATACTATCTCAACGGTGAAAAAATTGCCGAAACCGACAATATGTTTCTTGCCCACGAGCTGGGAAAAGGAAAGCTCAAAGCCGGAGAAAACGAGCTGATCGTACACATTCTGCCGTTTATGATCGCCGCAAGAAAACGATCCTTCGGCGCCGGCATTACCACCTGCCTGCCCTACAATTTTGCCGCGCTGCCCGTGCGGAAATGCGCCAGTATGCTGGGATGGGATATTATGCCGCGCATTGTTTCTGCCGGTATTTGGCGGTCGGTTTACCTGGTTTCAAAAAAGCCGGAGTATTTAGACGAAGTCTACCTTTACAATCAAGGTGATTGCTGTCACCAACAGCTTTATGTAAAGGCGGAAATCACGGGCGATTTTATCAATGAATACGCGGTTGAAATTGAGGGTCACTGCGGCGACGCGTCCTTTTTTAAGGCTGCAAAGCTGTGGCATTCGGAGCAGTTTATCGGATTTAATGTAGATGACCCTAAGCTTTGGTGGCCGCGCAACATGGGCGAACAAAATCTTTATGACGTGACGGTGAATTTAAAGCACGGCGACACGGTTTTAGACACAAAAAGCTTCCGCTACGGTTTTCGGACGGTGGAGCTTCGCCGAACCGACTGCATCACAAAGGACGGCGCAGGCGATTTTCGCTTTATCGTGAACGGTGAAGATTTCTTTGTGATGGGTACGAACTGGGTACCGCTCGACGCGCTGCATTCGCGCGACAAGGAGCGCTTGCCGGCGGCTTTAAAGCTTCTATATGAAAGCGGCTGCAACATGATTCGCTGCTGGGGCGGCAATGTTTACGCCGACGACGAGCTGTTTCAGTTTTGCGACGCGCACGGTATTGCTGTCTGGCAGGATTTTGCCATGGGCTGTGCGGTTTATCCGCAAAACGATGCATTTTTAAAGTCGCTCGAAACTGAGGTCACGGCGGTGGTGAAAAAATACCGTCAGCATTGCAGTTTATTCCTGTGGGCTGGCGACAACGAAGTAGATCAGTTTTTGGCGCCGCACCGCGATCCCAACCGCTACCGTGTGACAAGGGAGCTGATCCCGAACACCTTAGAGCAGCACGATCCTTACCGCGACTATCTCCCCTCCTCGCCGTATATCTCGGAAAAGGCGTATTTTGAAAACTGTCACCGTGAGGCGCGCTTGCCGGAGGATCATTTGTGGGGGCCGCGCCGCTACTACAAGGAATCGTTTTATACAAACGCCAACTGCCGCTTTGCAAGCGAGACCGGCTATCACGGCTGCAACTCGCCGAAATCAATAGAAAAATTTATTGCGCCTGAGCATTTGTGGCCGTGGCAGGACAACAATTCCTGGCTCGTACACGCCGCCTGTATGGAGCTTTCAAAGGAAAACAGCCCCTACCGCTACCGCATCAAGCTGATGGCGAGCCATTTGGACATTCTGTTTGGCGATACGGTGGAAAACTCGCTTGAAAGCTTTGCAAAGGCCTCACAGATTTCACAGGCCGAGGCCTTCAAGTTCTTTATTGAGCGTTTTCGATACGGCAAAGGCGCGCTTCGCACCGGTATTATCTGGTGGAATCTTTTGGACGGTTGGCCGCAGTTTTCCGACGCCGTGGTGGACTACTATTACTGCCGAAAGCTGGCGTACTTTGTGATCAAACGCGTGCAGACACCGGTTTGTCTGTTTGTAGGCGACAAGACCTACACGAAAAACGGCCGCGCCGTGCTTTGCGTCGGCAATGAAACCTTAGCGGAGAAAACCGTGGAATTTACGGTGCGCGACGTTGCAAGTGACGTTGTCGTTTTAAACTCCAAAATCACTGTACCTAAAAATTGTACAAAAGAAATCACGACTTTAAAGGAGCCGGACGGTCAGGGGATGCTGCTGATCGAATACACGGTGGACGGAGAGGCCTTTAAAAACCATTATATTTACGGCGATCCGACGTTTGATTTTGAAACGGTAAAGGGACTTTATGAAAAAGCCGGTATTTTGGATGTAGAAGGGTTTTAATATTCGAATTTGAATATCCGCACGGTAAGTGGCAGCAAAGGCAGGACCCCGGCGGTTTTAAATGAAGCTGTGAGAATTTTTTTAAGCTTGCTCCGGCCTTTATGCGCTTAAAAACCAAATCCCGCCGCACCGGTGGGATTTGGTTTTTTCGCCTCCGGCGGCTTTCAAAATTCGGGCTTTAAAGAACGCTTTGCCAAGCTTTCGTCTTTTTTCGGTTGCCCGTGCCAAAGCGACAACTTGGCAAAGAGAACCGCCGGGTCCTAAAATAAAAAATCTCCGTTGGTTGCGTCAGCGTGTTTCTGCCCGTGCGGTGGCAACTCAACAACATACAAGACAAAAAAATAAAAGAGAACGCCACCTTGAAAAAACAAAGCAACGTTCCCTTTCAAGCAGATATATCATATTCAAGGAGAAAAGCGAAAATGATATATAGAGCCATTACCCCCAGGCTCTGTTCTTATTTTACTACATTCCGGACGTAAAATCAATACATTAAGGGTGGTAAATTCTTGTACAATTTTAACTTGTTTTAGTCTTAATTTATATATTCCGGATTTTTTTTGCCGGATTTGGAATCGTTTATATTCACTACTTGCAGTTTTCCCTTTGCTGTGCTACAATAGCTAACAAGCAAAAACGGCCTGTCCGTTCGCCGCCTAAAGCACACAAAAAGAGGTTTTAAAAAAATGAATACTGTTACCATTCGTGCATATAAAAAAGAAGACCTTCCTGCCATGCAGGACATTTGGAACGAGGTTGTACAAGACGGCGTGGCCTTTCCGCAGACCGAGCCTTTAAACGAAACCACAGCCGACGGATTTTTTGAAAGTCAGGTTTTTTGCGGCGTTGCAGAGCTGGACGGCAAAATTTTAGGGCTTTATATTCTGCATCCGAACAACGTAGGGCGCTGCGGCCACATTGCAAATGCAAGCTATGCCGTGTCGGGACACAGCCGCGGCCTTCACATCGGCGAAGCTTTGGTAAAGCATTCCTTGGAAAAAGCGAAAGAAAACGGCTTTCGGATTTTGCAGTTTAACGCCGTGGTTGCCACCAATATCCATGCGCAGCACCTTTACGAGCGACTGGGCTTTCACAAGCTCGGCGTTATCCCCGGCGGCTTCTGGCTGAACAACGGAAACTACGAGGATATTATAGTTTATTATATTGGGCTAAACTGACATTCTCTGCTTTTTTAACGTTCAAAATAAAAAACAGCAGCCACCGCAAGCAAAAAAATGCGGTGGCTGCTGTTGGTTTTTAAAAGGTTCTTTCAAAAGCTGCGCCTTTTATAAACAGCGCTTTTATAAAATTATCGAAAAAGTGCCAAATTAAAATTAAAACTTCAGCTTATCCTTAATAAAATCGGACAGCTTTTCAATGGGCATACGAACCTGCTCCATGGTGTCGCGGTCGCGGACGGTGACGCATCCGTCAGTTTCGCTGTCGAAATCGTAGGTAATGCAGTAAGGTGTGCCGATCTCGTCCTGGCGGCGGTAGCGCTTGCCGATAGAACCGGCGTCGTCGTAATCCACCATGTAATCCGCGCTGAGGTCTTTGAAGATCTCCATGGCCTTTTCATTCAGCTTTTTGCTCAGCGGCAAAACAGCGGCCTTGAAAGGAGCCAAAGCCGGGTGCAGGTGCAAAATCACGCGCTTGTCGCCCTTTTCGTCAAGCTCCTCATCGTAAGCTTCGCAAAGGAAAGAAAGCAATACACGGTCGGCGCCCAAGGACGGCTCGATCACGTACGGCACGTATTTTTCGTTTGTTTCCTGGTCGAAATATTCCAGCGATTTGCCGGAGGCCTCCTGGTGACGGCCGAGGTCGTAATTGGTGCGGTCGGCAATGCCCCAAAGCTCGCCCCAACCAAACGGGAAAAGATATTCAATGTCAGTGGTGGCTTTGGAATAGAACGAAAGCTCTTCCTTTTCGTGGTCGCGCAGGCGAATGCTGTCCTCTTTGATTCCAAGGCTCAAAAGGAAGTTTTTGCAGTAATCTTTCCAATAATAGAACCATTCAAGGTCGGTGTCGGGCTTGCAGAAGAACTCGCACTCCATCTGCTCAAATTCGCGGGTGCGGAAGATGAAGTTGCCGGGGGTAATCTCATTTCGGAACGATTTCCCGATCTGGCAAACGCCGAACGGCAGTTTTTTGCGCGTGGTACGCTGAATGTTGGCGTAGTTCACAAAAATACCCTGCGCGGTTTCCGGACGGAGATAGACCTCATTTTTTGCGTCCTCTGTTACGCCGATAAAGGTTTTGAACATCAAATTGAATTTGCGGATATCGGTGAAATTCTTTGAGCCGCATTCGGGGCAGACAATGTCGTTGTCGGCGATATACTGCTGCATCTGCTCAAAAGTCATGCCCTCGGCATGGCCGCCGGCTTCTTCAATCAATTTGTCGGCGCGGTGTCTTGCGTGGCAGTCCTTGCAATCCATTAACGGGTCGGAAAAGCCGCCGACGTGGCCGCTGGTTACCCAGGTTTCGGGGTTCATGATAATAGCGGAATCAAGGCCGACGTTATACGGCGATTCCTGCACGAACTTTTTCCACCAGGCACGTTTTACGTTATTTTTAAACTCAACACCCAAAGGGCCGTAATCCCACGAATTGGCAAGGCCGCCGTAAATTTCGGAGCCGGGATATACAAATCCGCGGTTTTTTGCCAGGGCCACAATGGTGTCCATGTTTTTTTCAGCGTTTGAAAGCATTCAAAAGTCCCTCGTTTCTCATTGATCAGTAACTAAAACTTATCATACCGCACAAACGCCCGATTGTCAAGGTTTTCCGGCGTTTGCCGAAGACGGCGATCAAAAGAACCGGCCGCGATAAAACCGGAAGCCCCCCCTGCGCGCCGCGCGGTGTTTTCCCTTTTTGGGGAAAGCACCGCTGAAAGCCCCTCAAAAAACGCCAAAGGCGTTTTTTCGGAGGGCTTTTCGCCGAAGGCGGCGGCGCGCAGGAGGAGCTTCCGGTTTTATCGCGGTCGGTTCTTAGCGCTTTTTATGGCAAAATTTTTAAAAAAGCCGCGGCAAACAGCCTTGTCGCGGCCTTTTAAAAATTCTGCTGTTTATTTATTTTCTGCCGTTTTAAGTCGTTTACTTTATTTAAAAAATCAAACGACCCCGCAAGCAAAAGCTTTATTCCTCCACGCGAACCAGTGCAACACCGTATTCGCCGGTTTCAAGCTCGGCTTTTACGCTGAGTATTTCGCCCGGTTTTGCCGTGGCCGGAACCTTTACCGTGTCGCCGCAGAGCACAGCGCCCGGCATTAAGGACTTGGAAATCGAAAGCGTAGGTTTCAGCTCGGTGCCCAAAACGGTGGTGCCGATCTTCACTTCACTGCCGGCTTTCACGCGCAGATCCACCTCGTCCATCAATACCTGACGGATCGGTTTGATGGTGGAATAGACCACCAGCGCGTATTCGTTCGGCAATGTATCGGAAATACGGTTGCCGTCTTTCAGCTCAAATACTTCGCCCATCGGCACAATAAGATTGGCTTCGCCGGTCTTTCTTCTGGTGTATACATATTTATAGACCGGACGATCAATGTCAACGTCCAGCGCCAGTTCCAGACGGTTTTCTTTTTCGCCCCTGCTTTCCACGCAAATGGTGACATCACCATGATACTTAAAGGCGTTCAGGCGGACATCGTCGTTTTTATAAACGCTGAAAGCGTGACAAACATCACTGTGATTCGGCACATAGTGGGTCAAAAGATTGAATTCATATAAAGACTCGCCCACCTCGTGCAAGGTTTCGCAGTGCGGCAGGAAATCCCAGTGCTCATAGCTTCTGTCCGCACAACCGCGCAGACCGCTTGCATGCATCCAGTTCAACGGATCCACCAGCGGCGCACCGGCCATGACCCAGATGAACGCGCCGCAAACGCCGCGCTCCGCACCGGCCAAAATATTGTTGATGTGGTTTTTCTCCCAGGAGATCACACTGCGGCTGGAGTTGCCGAACTCGGTAAGGATCACCGGCTTGCCGTCGCTCAGCGGCATAATATCGTTGTCATACCACTTGCAGATTGCTTCATAAGAAAGCGAATAGCGGTGAATGGAATGACGGGTGAAGCATTCGGGTGCCAGAATATTGGCGGCCTCCATCCATTTTGTATGCGTGCCGGATTCCTCGCACGCCCAAATTTCCACGCGATCCTTCACACGGGAATTTTGAATGTAATAATAGGCGTAACGGAGCATTCCGAGCCAGTAAACCGCGGCGTCACCGTGGCAGGAAAAATCGTATCCGATGTTTCCGTTCAGATAGGTAGGCTCATTGTAGAAAGTGAGATACTTAACATTGTCCATACCCTTTTCAATAATCAGGTATTCCAGTGTCGCGGCGCAGGCCTTGCCGTAGTTTTTAAGGTCCGCCGGTGCGGCGCACTCCAAATGCGCCTCGTCAAGACCGCCGGCCGGGAACCAATCCTGCACCTTTTTGCCGACTTTCCAGCCGAAATTCAGTTCAACCTCAACGCCCTCGTCGCGGAACGCCTCGCAATATTTCAGAACCGATTCCATGTTGGGGTTGTCAAACTGCCAGTCACCATTGACATACTGCTCGTAGGTGTCCACCACCCAGTCAATCTGGAACCACATACGAACGGCGTGGGGCTTCGCTTTTTGAATGTGGTGCTTTTCAAGCTCCCAGTATACCTCGTTGTAGCCCTCTCTTTTTCCGTATTCGGAGAAAGCGGTGGGAAAAACGTCGCAGCCGGCGCCGATAAAGTCCTTTTGAACCACGTTTTTAAT
>CADAVL010000039.1 GCA_902791335.1 Oscillospiraceae bacterium | reverse complement strand
CAAAACCGTACCGAATATATTAATTTGGGAATTTTATGGCAGATTTTTCAAAATTTATCGCCCGGCTTTTTTTAAGACGTGCGTCAAACATCGGGAGGGATTCTGTTTGCTGATCAAAAGAAACACCTTTATTGCCATACTGACTGCGCTCACGTTGATTCTCACTTCAACCATCGCCGTACTGGCAAGAGAATCCACCGGTACGCCGCTGCCCATTGTAATGTATCATCATCTATCCAATAATCCGAAGTCGCTCGGCGACTATGTGATATCGGTCTCTCAGCTTGAAAACGATCTCAAATATTTAAGGGAAAACGGCTATGAAACGGTTTCGACCGATCAGCTGATAAAAGCCAAAGAGGGCAAAGAAAAGCTGCCAAAAAAGCCATGCATGATCACCTTTGACGACGGATTTGAAAGCACCTATGCCTACGCCCTGCCGCTTTTGAAGAAATACAAAATGTGCGCCGTGGTTTCGATTATGGGAAAAGAAACGCAAAAATACTCTGATCTCAGCGACCACAATCTTGCCTATTCTTACATGAACTGGGACTGTGTAAAGGCCGCCGACAAAAGCGGAATTTTGGAAGTGCAGTGTCACACAAACGCCATGCACGAACTGTGGCCGCGGCGCGGTTGCAGCAGGAATTACGGCGAATCCCGCGAACAATACGAAAGCGCTTTAAAAGCCGATATTGAGGCTTTTCAGGACAAATTCAAATCAGTGACCGGTCACACCACCACCGCGCTGGCGCTGCCCTTTGGAAGCTACTCCGACGACACCATAGAAATCATGCATTCCTTTGGGTTCAAGGTCATTTTCACCTGCACGCAAAAGATAAATCACTTAAAAGGCGACGAAAACGAACTGCTGGAATTAGGCCGTTTTAACCGACCGAGCGGCCTCGGCAGCGCACAGTTTTTTAAACGTTTTCAGGAGCATACACAAAAATAACGCAAAACAAAAAAGCACTGCTTTGGCGAAATTAAAAAAATCGCGGCTAAAGCGGTGCTTTTAAATAATCCATTAATTTGTCAATGCCGGCTCTTGTTACGGAGCTAACGGTAAAAATCTGTTCGCAGCCGGCGTTTTGAAGCCAAGCGCGCGCCAGATCAATGCGTGCAAGCTCTTCATCGGCTTTTGTAATGATCCCAATGACCGGACGGTTGGCCGATGCCGCCACCGCCGGCGGAAAGAGGGAAAACGGTTCCGTGGCGCTTTGTACAAGGCCGACCACATCGGACTCGTAAGAATAGGTTGCCAGCGCGCCGCCAAACAGCTTTGTTTCGCAATATTCACCCGGCGTGTCAATATAATCGTCCGCTGTGTGAATGTATTGGGTCTTATCGTAATGTGCAAGCTCGCCTTTGAGCGCCTGTGACAGCGAGGTTTTCCCACAGCCGCTGCGCCCGACTAAAATGATTTTTTTCATCAGGTTTTTGTAACAGGGCAAACCGCAAAGCCGAGCTTTTCGGAAACGTAGTGTGCAATATCGGAAAAAGCCGCTTCCACTTCGGATACCGTGCCGGTGATGATCAGTGTGCCGCTGAAACGGTCCACAAAACCGAGCTGTGCGCCGGAGGATTTCAAAGCGATGTCCGCAGTGATAATTGCGGTTTCGGCCGGACTGACGGTTAAAATACCAATGGCAGAGCCGCGGTAGTCCACACGCGGATCAAGCCCCAATTTTTGATATAAAACTTCGTCCGGGTTTGCAATAATGTGTGCAAGCGTTATCTGACGACCGGGAACGATCTCCTGAATAATACGCATTTTGTCGTGCATATTGAGTGTTTCACTACTCACGGTTTCACCACCTTTTAAGGTTTTGTGCATTCTGTTTGCTGCCGTGCAGTTCCTTCCGTCAAAAAAACGAACCGCCGCAACTTCGGCATTTTACGCATTTTAGTATACAACTTTATCGGGAAAATGTCAACTGCCGACTTAAGAGATTTCTTTTTTTAAGATTCAGATATTATATTCTAAGGGCGCAAATGCTGCTTTTCAATTTGACCTTTGCGCCCTTTTTTAAATGCTGAAATTTTAGAAACTTATCCGACTGGAATTTGAAGCTCAGCGGTTGCAAAGCTTTAAGAAACGCTTGTAAGCCTGCTCCCAGATCTCGGCGTCCTCAGGGTCGTAGCGATCCACCGGGAACGACGCCGCAACAATTTTGCGTGCTTCCCAGCGATCCTTTGCGTCGCCAAGCGCCAAAAGCTGCGCGGCCATGTTGCCGATCGCCGTTGCTTCTACAGGGCCTGCCAAAACCGGACGGCGAATGGCGTTGGCCGTGTAGCGCATTAACTGGTGATCCTTTGTGCCGCCGCCCACAACGCGCAGGATCGGCAAGCTGTAGCCGCAGACCTTTTCGCAGTCCTCAATGGCCACTCTGTATTTCAGCGCAAGGCTTTCCAGCGCACAGCGCAAAAATTCGCCGCGGGTTTCGGGCGGTGTCTGTCCGGTCTCCTCGCAGAATGCACGAATCTTTCCGGTCATGTTGCCGGGGGTCATAAAGCGGTCGTCATCGGGGTTGATGAGTGCTTTCAGCGACGGCGCGGCATTGACCTCAGCGTCCAGGGTCTTGTAATCCGTCTTGCCGAGCTTCTTTTCAAACTCGCGCTTAATTTCGGTATAAATCCAAAGACCCATAATATTTTTAAGGAAACGCACCGTGTTATTATAGCCGCCCTCGTTGGTATACTGCGCGTCAAACGCGGCGTCGGTGGTGATCGGATTTTCAAGCTCAATGCCCAAAAGCGACCAGGTACCGCAGGAAAGATAGGCGCACTTCTCGCCTTTTTCCATCGGCACGGCCAATACAGCGCTTGCCGTATCGTGTCCGCAAACAGAAATACATTTGCCGCTTACGCCGGTTTCTTCGGTGGTTTCGGGCAAAATGTCGCCCAGAATGTGACCGGACGGAATAATCTCCTGCAAAATGCCGGTGGGAATGCCAAGCTTACCTAAAAGCTCATAATCCCAATCCTTTTGCTGCAAATTATACATCTGCGCGGTGGAAGCAATGGAAAATTCGGTGGATTTCACGCCAGTGAGCAAATAATTGAGGTAATCCGGAATAAACAGGAGTGTTTCTGCCTGCTCTAAAAGCCGCGGGAATTTCTCGCGAATGGTGTCCAACTGAAACAGGGTGTTGAACTTAATAAACTGGGTGCCGGTGCGAGCGTATAATTCGCCGGCAGACACGCGCGCAAAGGTGCGTTCCATGGCGCCGTCGGTCATGGTATCGCGATAATGGAAGGGATTGTTTACAAGCATGCCGTCCTTATCGAGCAGTGCAAAGTCCACACCCCAGGTGTCAATACCCAAAGAGTCCACCTTATGAATGCCGGCGCGTGCAATATTGACAAGGCCGGTCTTCAGTTCGTGGAAAAGTCTTAAAATATCCCAGTACAGGTGGCCGTTGACCATGACCGGCTGGTTATCAAAACGGTGATATTCTTCAATGGTAAGGCGTTCGCCGTCGAATTCACCCAAAATAGCGCGTCCGCTGGTTGCACCGTAGTCGAAGGTAATCAGTTTGCGTTTGCTCATAAAAATTCTCACTCCTGAAAATATATCATTCTATGTTTTCCGCCCTTTTCGCCGCAAAGCACAAAAGAAAATGATTTCTGGCACGGACTTTTTCGGCGGTCGTTTCATTGTAAGATTTCGGCCGATTCTTTTCACAAGATTCCGCCCGGGTTTTTATAAGGTTTCGGCCAGTTCTTTCAACAAGATTTCGGTCGGATTTTTTCAACAAAATCTCGGCCGATTTCTGACCTTTTACAGCTTCTGTGAGGGCTGATTTTTATACATGATCCGCTCTTTTAAGGAAATGCCGCGATAGCCCAGTTCGTAAGCCGCAAAGCACAAAAGCACCTTATATAACAGCGGCAGCAGCATAATAAGAACGCCGCCCCACGAAATGTCCGCCGGTGTGTTGCTGGTAATTGCAATCAGCCCGAACGTACCGTGCTCGTTATACACCATTTCGTTAAACAGCGGTAAAAACGAAGCGTTTACAAGGCCGAAAAGCCCCAACGCCTGCTTAAAGCCGGAACCAAGCTTTGCAAGGATCAGAAAAAGAAGCGCAATATAATAAACCACGCTGGAGGCAAGGCCTACCTTGGCGCCCTCAAATTTATCGCGTTTGCGGTGACCGAAAGTCACTTCGTTTTTGGTGTGCGCGCCATAGCCCCACGCCACATTATAAATCATAATGCTGTAAACGGCAAGCATTAATATTTGCGAGAACACCTCCGGAAAGGCGTCGTCGGTATAAATGGGGCTGTATTTGTGCGTTTTGTCGGATTGCGGAAGCTTTGCGTCCTCGCCGTTTTTAAAATAGTATGATGCGGCCGCCTTTTCACTTTCGGCTCTGCCCTCTTTGTCGAGCGTGATCTCGTAGGTCACATAACCAACGATTTTCGGCGTGCCGATGGTGCGGAAGATCAACAGCACCGACATATAAATGATGATGCCGAGCACCGCCGCCATGAACGCGTTGAGCGCAACTTTTTTTGAAGCCGACGAAAAGGTTTTTGGGAAAGATTCGCCGTAATTACTGTTTGCCATTAAACGTCCCACAACTCCTTTCTTACTCTTTGAAAAAGGCCTCTTCCACTGCCGCACAAATATAGTGATAAACCGGCAGATGCAGCTCCTGAATTTTAAAGGTTTCCGATTCCGGCACCACCACGGTGATATTGGAAAGCTCTTTGAGTTTTCCGCCGTCTTTGCCTGTTAAGGAAAGGGTCGTAAGCCCAAGCCCGCTTGCCACTTTCAAGGCATTCGCAACGTTTTCGGCGTTGCCGGAGGTGCTGATTCCTATAAATACGTCCTGCGGCTGACCCAGACCCAACACCTGCTGTGCATAGCTCATCAGAGGGTCAACATCATTTGCAAAGGCCGAGATCAGCGTGCTGTTCTCGGTTAAATTTATGGCCGGGAGCGAACCTTGCAGACGGTCGAAGAATGTGTCGTCCAGTGCTTCGCAACGGGAGGACATCGCCGCCCGCTGTTCCTTTGAAACGGGGCGCTTTTTCAAGAAACCCTTCATCAGCTCGCCTACAATGTGGCCGCTGTCGCTGGAACTGCCGCCATTGCCGCAGATCAACAGCTTGCCGCCGTTTTTATAGGAGGTTACAAGCGCGTCCACACATTTTTCAATGTCGGGCAGGCAACTTTCCAATTGCGGGTATCTTTTCAATAATTCTTCTTTCCGTGTCATTTGGCATTGCTCCTTAAAATATCATCTAACATAAAATGCTGTAGTCCATTTTTATCCGTTATAAAGTGCGGTGGTCACTGCCGCATAATCGCCGAGGTGATCGTCCAGTTCGGCCGGAACAATTTCGCAGACCGCCGCTGACGCTGCCAGCGCTTCTTTTTCAATCACTTTCTTTGCAGGCTCGGCCAAAAGGTTTTCCGAACGCTTGTAAATACTGCCGAGCACGATTCTTTCAGGATTTAATAGATCAATGAGAATTGAAAGTCCCCTGCCAAGGTATTCGCCGCAGCGTCTGTAAACCTCCCGCGCCACCGGATCACCGGCGTCGGCCGCATCGGCAATGGTTTTGGCGTTAATGCCGTCGGGCGCGATATTCGGGTCGTAATAAGCCGGCGCCTTGCCTGCCTGATAGGCCTCCAATCCCAGAGAATAGCCCAGCTGTCTTAAACCGCCGCCGCTGCAAAAGCCCTCAAAAGAACCCATTTTGCAAAAGCCGACCGGACCGTTTTCGGCAAGTCTTATATGACCGGCCTCACCGGCGTTGTCGTTTGTTCCGGTGTAAAGTCTGCCGTCTAAGATCAGTCCGGCGCCAAGTCCCGTGCCAAATGTCATAAACACCATGTTGTTTGTACCCTTACCGGCGCCGTATTTCCACTCGGCCAGCGCGCAGGCGTTGGCGTCATTTTGCAAATGCGTGGGAACGTGATAGCGGTTTTCCAGGATCTCAACAATTTTGATATTATCCCATTTTGGAAGATTCGGCGGCCGCATAATAATGCCGGTTTTGGAATTGAGCGGACCGCCGCAGGAAATACCGATGGCGTCGATCGGCTGATCGGCCGAAAACCTGTCAATGATTTCGCAAAAGGTTTCAATGATCTTTTCCGGTTCCTCGGTGATCTCAGTTTTAAATTTTTCCTTTTTCAGTACCTCAATATGTTCGCTGTCCGCCGCGGCCGAAATTACCGCGCACTTTGTACCGCCGATATCAATGCCAATAACGTGTTTTGCTTTTTTCATGGTTTAAAATGTACCTTTCGTGCTGAGAAATATAAACTGTGCCGGAAATGTAAGCCTCTCAAAGCCGCCCATTTCCGGCAAAGAATTCTGCGGTTAGTTTCGGTCGTCGGGTAAAAGAACCGTCGCGCCGTTCTTCGCAAAATTATTCTACCACAATTTTGCGAAGAACGCAAATACTTGCGTTGCGTTCGGCCTCCACTGTGCTGTCGGATTTTACAAACGGTGTAACTTTCACCAAAACGTCTTGCCCCAAAAGGCTTTCATAGGAAGCCTCATGCGTGCGGACTGTGTTATATTTATAGTATGTGTTCACCTTCGACGTATCGGTAGCAAGCAGTGTTTTGCCGTCGGCCGAAAAAACTTCAACCTTGACCCACATACCGTTCGAGCGCGTTTCGGTAATAAATTTCAACGTGTGGCAGTCCTTCACGGTAAAGGTCAGCGGCGCTGTATGATCGGCAGAAGCTACAACACCGGTCATAGAGATACCGGAACGATAATTATTGCTGTCACTGCACTTTGTAAAGCCGCCGAAGTCCTGCACCCCAACACGGCCGTCCTTGTCCGTTTCGCCGGGATCAAAAAGGTCCGGGTTCATGTAATACTTTGCCATCTCGTTATAATAGCCCGACGGAACACCCAAAATATCGTTGCTGATACCTTCGAGGTCTTCATAAACCGAGGTAAGATAGCTGTTGATCAGCAGTGCAGTCATGGTATAACCGGTGTCGTTGGGGTGGGTACCGTCGCAAGTCAGACTTTTTTCGGGGACGTCCGCATTATAGAACTCCAGCACCGTACCGTCAGCTTTCTTAAAAGTTTTATTATAAAATGCGTCGCGCTGACTAATACCGGGCAGACCGTAAAAAGCACCGACTTTTGACTGGTTGTCCTGTCCGCAATTCATGCCCTGAGAAATACTGGTGTTGAACAGCTGCATCACAGCAATGTCAGAGAAAAGCAGTGCTTTGCGGATCACGGCTTCGTGTGCGTTTAAAAAAGTCCCGCCGCCGTTGCCGTCGTTGACCGCCCATTCCACAATTAAGAAGTCGGGATCATATTTCAAAACGTCGGTTTCAATTCTGTAAGAACCGAAAATACTGTTTGTGCCGCTGATACCGGCGTTTACAAAGGTCACCTGACCCGGGAACATCGTGTTCCACCATTCATAAACTCTATAAGCATAGCATTTTGTGCTGTCGCTTGCGCCGTCGCCTCTGGTGATAGAGCCGCCGACCGCGGCCACGGTGATCTTTTCGCCGCGCAGGGCTTTTTTCATCGTGTTGGCCACACGGGTGCGGTTGCCAACCGAGTAAACGCTGTTTTGAAATGTTTTGTCACTCATGCCGTATTCGCGAGCAGTTTCGGCAATCTGAGTTTTCATGGCATTTAAGCGTTCGGTGTTGATTGTAACAGAATTTTCAGACATAATAATGCTCCGCAGTTTGATCATATCGGTAACGGTAATTCTGCCGTCACGGTTTAAGTCGTTTGTATTAAGGTATTCGGATTTTAAAGCGCTGTCCGTTAAAGCCACCAGGTCGCTGACATTATAAATACCGTTTTCGTCTATGTCATTGAGATAGTACACTGTAAGCGTGACGGCCGTGGTACCGGAGGTTGCGAGCTTTACTTTATCGCCGGGCTTTATAGCGCTGTCGTCGGATTTTAAGGCGCCGTCCTTAGAATAAACGGTGATCCCCTCATAAAGCTCCTCGCCGGCAGCTTTCCGAAAGCTGCCGACCGACTGCGGCGTGGAGTAAAGCTTTGTGCCGTCTTTTACAAGATGGGTATTGTAAAAATTCGAGAAATCCCGAACAGCTGTAATTACAATATCGCCTAAAACTGCCGGTACGGTATAGCAGCCGTTTTCCTCGGCAATTTCCTTGCCGTTCATTAAAACCGAGCTGTAGTGATAACCCTCCGGTGCTTTAAAGCTGAGCGCTTCGCCGATCGGAGTAAAATCGTTTACCAAAACACCGCTGAGAATGTGAGGTTTTGCATCCGTAAATCCTGTAACTTTGAGTGAAACCGCCTCTTGCAATAAATAGTTATCGATATAAGTACCAATATTGCTGCCGAGGGTGTTTACCTTGAATTTCATGGTCGCGGCAGCGTCAACATGGAACGCGCGGCGGAAAACCGTCCATTTCTCGACAATCGGCAAAAGCAGACGATATTCTTCATTGCCGGAGGAGTCTTTGCCGGCAGAAAAGGCCGGCAGCTGCGGCGCAAAGGAGCAGGCGTTTCCGCCGTGACCTTCGGACGTTATATTGAAGTTTTTGTAATCAAAAGCTAAAATGTAATTCTTCCCCGCTTCTACCGGCTCGTTTAGGGTGTTATTGGTTTTTCCGTTCCATTCATAGGTGCCGTAGTTGCCGTTATTAATGGCGGACCACTGAGCAAACGGTGCAACCTTAAAGGCCTTACCGTGCTTTTCCTCGCCGGTATCGGTAATGGAAAAAACCGAATGTTCCGGGAAACCGGTGGCGTTTTCAAAATCGTTAAAGGCCACGGCAACGGTTTCATCGGTGATGTTGTCCTCCACAGAGCTGCTGTTGTCTCCAAACGAGGCCAAAGCCGTGGGCGCCGCAGATAGCAGCATTGCACCGGTCAGCAATAGTACTAGAATTTTCTTCATAAAAACCAAAATCCCTTCTTTTTTTGATGTTTATTACACCGAGTGGGGGTTCATCGGTTTCATAACGACAGATAAACAAAGGAGGCAGGAATTGCCAAACAGCGGTGCGAGCTGTCACGAAAGAGAGCCGCGCCGCTGTATTTTTTTAAAGCACTATTTAAAAATCAATATAAGCCCAACGTCTGTAACACGGTTGACGTGTAAACACGCACGCCGAAGTCGTTCGGGTGATTGATGTTGTTGCCGGTGATATCCTCAAAACGCTTTTTGGAATTCACATATTTTGAAACCGCGTTTACAGGCGCTACGGCAATCTGCAGATTCGGGTTTTCGGCCTGAATTTCATAATATGCTTCTTCGAAGGCCGAAAGATTATTGATGTGATAGCTCTTGTGCAAAAGGTTCGGAAGCTCGGCGGATACCAGCACGATTGCACAGTTGGGATACTGATCCGCCACCTTTTTCACCATGTCGGCCGTGTCCTTTTTAAAGTCGGCCTTATTGCGGGTTGCTTCGTTGGTGCCAAAGCCGAAGAACACAATATCCGGTTTGTAATCAATCACCTTGGACTGCAGAAATTTTACGCCGTAATTCGACGAAGAAGAAGAGGAGCAGGAGTGATTGTAATAATTGATATTTGCCTGCGGATATTTCTTCTGAAGCTCGGCATAGACCGCGCGCGACCAGGTGGGCGCATACGGCGCAATATTCAAAGCTTCGGGGCTTGTACGTTCAATAATATTGCCGTTGTTGTAGTTCATGGTGTTGGGTTCATTCAGGCCGCTGGCGTTCCAACCGGCGGAAATACTGTCACCGTAAACCACAATATTCACGTCGCCGCCGTTTTTAAGCTTTGTCAATACCTTATCAATATTGGAAGCTTCGGATTTCGGCACAGCGCCGCTCCATGCATCGGAGTGCGTGTAGGTAACGGAGATCTGAAATTCGTGGATATTCGCGCCCCAGAATGTTACATTGCCCTTGCCGTCAAAGGTATCGCACCAGTCGCCCCTTGCCGGTCCGATCAAACGGCCGGAATCAAGCGTTTTAATGGCGGAACCTGCCGGAATCGACAGCTTGCCGTCGGCAGTTACAGTGTAGTCCCTGCCCTCTTCATAAAGGGTCTTTAGATCATAGCTGCGGACTGCAATCACGCGGTCGATCTTATAAAGCATCTGGATATCCTCGACCGTGCCGTTTTCGGAGATCGCGGTGGCGTTTTCCTGATAAGTGATGTTCCCCTCCCACAGCGGCGCATTGTAAGCTTCGCTGACATACGCGTTGGTGCTCAAAAGGCTCATATCGGGAATTACGGTGTCTTTAAGGAATGTTGTGAGCTTTTCGGCATAGATCTTGTGCTCATCGGCGGTGGGGTGACCGTTATAGCGGTTCTCTGTAATGCCAAGCTCGGTGCATTTGGTCATTTCATCTGCGGCATAATAGCCTGCCGACGCGCCGCCCAGCTCTGCCGCGGCTTCTTTGTAAACCGCATTAAAGGCCTCAGAACCTGTCATCATGCCGAAAACAAACACGACCTTGGTGTTTGCTTTGTTGAGTGATTTTACACGCTGTGCAAACTCTTTCAGTTTTGCCTTAAAGGCGTCCTTGGTTGCGTCGGTTCTCACGTCGTTTGTGCCCAGGTTGATGATTACCAGATCGGCTTTGCGCTGATTGGTGCTGTCATAAGCGGCGGTTTTGCTTCTCCACATACACTGAAGATCGTAAACCTCGTCCGCTATAGAAACTCTGCCCTCTGTTTTCACAAGGCTCTTGCCGGAGGAGGTGACAAACCGCACGTCGGCGTTCAGGTTTTCCGCGGTAAGATAAGCATAGGTTTCGGTAGCCTCGCTGTAATAATCCGGGCTTTTTGCACCCTCGGCGTCGTATTTTCTTGCGGCGTTTCCGCAGGAAATGGAGTCACCAATCACCTCGATCATCAGATTCTTGTTCTGCGGCTTCGGGCAAATTTCGCCGTTCATCACAATGCCGTTCATATCAATGCTCGTGCAGGCCTCCATATCGCGCACAACCTTGATCGTGTGGAAACCTTTTTGAAGATTTTCGGCAATCTTTACACGGTTCGCATCTTTTGTTACCTTTGCATAATCGCCGAAGTCGTAGCCGCGCACGCCGTCTACATAAACAACCAGCATAATATCGCGCGCATAATTGCTTACAGCAATATCAAGATAAAGGTCGCCCTCGGCCACAACGTCGAATTCCAACGTATTGGCCGACCAGTCAAAGCTTACGCCGTTTTTCGTGGTTTCATAGCGGCCGGAAAGCTTATAATAGTCGGAAATTTCCGGAATGTTGTAGACCTTCTCGGAAAAATCAGCCGTATATTCTTTTTCGTTGGGGGATAAAACCATTTCTCTCATTTTAATAATATCGGTAACGGTATACCGTCCGTCCGCGTTTAAATCGAGCCACGGTGCGGTGTTCTCTCCGCTACCGTTCAATACAAGATTTAAAGCCAGTGTAATGTCCGTAACGGTAACCTGTCCGTCGCTGTTTCCGTCGCCCAAAACATTGGCCGTGGCCTTGTCGCACACTGCACCGTCCATCGTCAGTGAAAACAGTGCGCCGTTCGGCACAAGATCTTTGTTGGAAAGCGCTTCTTCACCGTAGGACACCGTGATTTTAACATTGTTCTTAAAGCCCAATAAGGCCTCGCCCACCGTGGTGCCGGCAACAATGCCGCTTATCACGCCGTTTTTCACAGTGTAAACATCGGAGGTCAAAATACGGTACTGCTCCCACTCGTCGATGTTGTCTTCGACCTCGCCGTAGTTGCTGCCGTAGCCGCTGTCCTCTGCATAGGCCGCAAAGGCCGTGACGTTAAAAAGCAGCGCGAAGCACAAAAACATGGCTGCGAATTTTTTCATCATTTTTCAACACACTCTCCTTGATAAAAATATTCCGAAATAAAATTTATGAATTCAAAACAACGGCAACAAGCGAGGTAATATCGGTTACGCTGAGTACGTTATTGTCGTCGAAATCGGCAGCGGCAAACTCAGCGGTTCCGAGCTTGATGATCGATGTTTTCAAAATGTGGGAACGAACCTTGATAATGTCGGTAACAGTCGCCTTACCGTTGCAATCCACATCGCCGCGGATCACTACCGTAGCCTCGTCCTTTTCTTCTGTTCCGTCATACCGGACTGTATCACCGGTAGCAACCGCTTTTGATCCGGTTACACTTCCTGCTTTATTGCTGACGGTAACTTTTGATGGATTTGTGAAATTATGAATGAATTTTTCAGCAGTTACAGCGCCGTCCACAAAAACAAATCCGTTCTCGATCTTGTATGTACCGGATTCCAGCCAATCCACTTCATCCGACAGCGTGTCCTTTACCGTGGTGTTATTGTCGCCGTAGCCGTCCGCACTGGCAAACACGCAAAGCGATGAAACACACAGTATGAAAGCAACAAAAAATGAAATAAATCTCTTACTCAAGACGCAGGCCTCCCTTGTAATGTTTCTATTTATTGTATTTTAACAAAATTCCTTCTTTAAGTCAATGCCTATTGTACATAAATACTTAAAAATATTTTAATAATTTCATTCAAAACGAACTTTTCGCCTTTTGTTTGCAACCCCAGCACGCTTTCCTTTCCAAACAACAAGCGACCCTTCAAAAAATTCCGTTTTAAAAAAACTAAACCGACAAGCATCGACCCGACCCCGATAAAACCGGAAGCTCCTCTGCGCGCCGCGCGGTGTTTTCCCGCAAAGGGAAAACACCGCTGAAAGCCGGGACGCATTCAGCGTCCCGGCTTTCGCCGAAGGCAGCGGCGCGCAGGGGAGCTTCCGGTTTTATCGGAGTCGGGTTTTGCTCGCCAACCTAATTTCAGTTTCATCAGATTTTTCTCAGTATCACGGAATCAGCAGCATAGTCGGTCTGGTCAGCGTTTCTTCTTTCAGCTCATTCACCGTCATAAGATCGCCACAGTTAGCACCGTAGCGCTTGGAAATATCCCAGACCTGCTCGCCGCTTTCCGCAAAATAAACCATTAGCGGCGCACGCTTTTTGGACGCGATCGGCTCGTCGGACATTTCAAGGTCCGTGATCACGCATTCTTTTCTCGAAAGGTAAATACCGGCCGAAATACCCAGCTCCACGCGCACCTCCAACCGGCTTTCACTCAACACCGTGTAAGCCGCACCGATCAAAGCAATATCGGCCATCGCCGTAAGCTCCTTCGAGTCGCAGTCGATATTGTGCGTATATTCAAAATCCACACTGCGCTCATAATACTGCGGCATATTCTCGGTATCCAGCGCGATAAAGCAGATATTCACCGTGCCGTCCACGGTTAAAACGCCTCCTGTGATCTGCACTTTCCCGACCTTGCTCTCGCACCAAAGATCCACCACACTGCCGAAAGTGTTTTCGGAAAAGTCCAACGTTTTTTTGCACATATAGCGCTCGGATAGCGTGCTTTCCAGCTTTTTTACAGCAATATCGGCCGTGGTAAGCTTTAGCTCGTGCTTTGTGCAGAAAGCGTCGTATAAAACTGGGATATCATTGTCACAGCTTGCAAACGCCATCACGCTCAAACGGCACTCGGCGGCAAGGCTCTTTGCCTCACCGGAAAGATTGGTGCGCGGCCGCAGCAGGCACGAAAGCACCTGGACGCGTGCTTCGCACCGGCAGTTTTCGCCCTCAACGCCCAGCTCCAGTACCTGATTGAACGGGATCCGGTTTTCATAAAGCTCCGTGGTGCCCTCCTCGGTGCAATAAAGCGCGTTCACCACCACGTCACCCTTGATCACTGCTTTATTTCCCACCATTTTGCACTCGTCCACCACGGCGCGCGCGTCGCTTCTTAAAACCGAACGCACCGCTGCACTGCCGCGCCCCAGTTCCAGTTCTTCTTCAATCATTACATTTTTCTCGCTGAATCCCAACGGACTGGTTGCAGGACAGCTGCCGCTTTTCAATTGAATGCCCTCGGCTTCGGCATCGGTGATGATCTCGCGGCTTTCGGTGCCGGTAATTTTAATTTTTACCGATATTACGCCGTGAATATCCATTTTCCGCTGAGTTACGGCACGGCAGTTCATATAATCGGGTACAAGCGAAACAAAGATACAGCTGTTCTCCCCCACCGATCCCACCGTGACGGACTTTTTAAAGGGCACTTCATGCTCAAAACCGCAAAGCTTGCCCTCGCTGTCGCAATAAATCAGCGTAGCGGTGGCAACACCGTCGATATTCAGCGTATCGCCCGAGATACTCTTTGAGATCAGCCGCGGCACAACGCGGCATTTCAGCACCCGTTCAATGTCCGGGCAATAATCCGGCAGGGTAAAATCCGTGTCGATCGCCTGTTCGGTGCTTTGTTCAAATAAGGTGCAGTTTACCGTTGCGGCCTGCTTTGAAACCGTTATTTCCATTTTTGTCACTCCATTCGTTGTCTTATCTTTGCTATTCAATGGTATGAAAAGGCCGCTTCTTTTATGACAAGCATCAAAGCGCCCCCAAATATTTTTTAAAAATTTTTAAAAATATTTTTTCTGAAAAACTCGGCCGCATGAAAAACACCGGCTCCGTCCCTTCGCCAAAAAAGTATCCGCAATCAAAAGTATCGACAGCTGCAAAGATTCCCCAATCGCTGCGGATTTTAAAATTCTTAAGCCGTCATCCTTCCTTGCCGCAAAAACCAACAGAATTTTTCTCGAATTACAAAATTTCTCAAAATAGCCGCTTGACTTTCGCGTGCCGAAACAGTATACTGTTTATAGTAATAAATGAGCAAAGGCGTTCATTGGTTTTAGGAGTTCGTGCCCTCTTTTTACCGGTGAACGCTTTCAATTTAAAAGAACGGTTTTTGTGTTTTTGTCCAAAGCTTCGGGCATTCACAAAGAAATTTCCTTAAAAGGAGGATAAAAGTATGTACTCAAAAGGCGAGGTTGCAACTTTTATTGAAGAAGAGGATGTAAAGTTTATTCGTCTTGCGTTTTGCGATATTTACGGCAGGCAGAAAAACATCTCTATCATGCCGAACGAACTGGATCGGGCTTTTAATGAAGGAATCTCCTTTGACGCCTCCGCCATTGCCGGTTTTGGAGATGAGATGCGTTCCGACCTGTTCTTACACCCCGATCCGTCCACGCTTTCCATTCTCCCCTGGCGCCCCGCGCACGGACGCGTGGTTCGTATGTTCTGCGATATTCGCTACCCCGACGGCACGCCCTATGAGTTAGACTGTCGCCACATTTTAAAAGAAACCTTAAAAGAGGCCGCAGCCGCCGGTATTGAATGCCGTTTTGGCAGTGAATGCGAATTCTATCTTTTCAAGACCGATGAGCAGGGCCGCAAAACCAACGAGCCGCTCGACACGGCCGGATACATGGACATTGCGCCGGAAGACAAGGGCGAAAATATTCGCCGCGAGATCTGCTTTACCCTTTCCGATATGGGCATTGCGCCCGAATCCTCCCACCATGAGGAAGGTCCGGGTCAAAACGAGGTGGACTTCCGCTACGGCGAGCCCTTAAAAGCCGCCGACGACGCCGTTACCTTTAAATCGGTGGTAAAAACCATTGCGACCTTAAACGGTATTTATGCCGAATTTTCACCCAAGCCCTTGGCCGGTTTCAGCGGCAACGGTATGCACATTAACATTTCTTTAAAATCGAACGACGGCCTCGATCACACCGAGCAATTTATGGCCGGTATTTTAAAGCACATTAAAGAGTTGACGCTGTTTTTAAACCCCTCGGAGCAGTCTTACAAGCGCTTGGGCGAGCACAAAGCGCCGAAATATATTACCTGGTCGCCCGAAAACCGTTCCCAGCTCATTCGTATTCCGGCCGCTTTTGGTGAACACCGCCGCATGGAGCTGCGCTCCCCCGATCCGGAAGCCAACCCCTATTTAGCCTATTCGTTGCTAATCAAAGCAGGGATTCGCGGCATAAAGGACGAATTAACACCGCAAAAAGCCACCAATGTGAACCTTTTTTATGCCAATTCTTCCGACACAAACGGTCTTGAAGAGCTGCCCGTGACCCTGCGCGAAGCCAAAGAAGCCGCCAAAAACAGTGCATTTATAAAAAGCTGCCTGCCCGAACGACTGATCGAAGCCTTTTAAAAAACCGATCGGCTTGAAAGCTCATCAAAGCGCCCGTCTATGATCAGTGAAATGCTGACAAATGGGCGAAAGAAGTTTCTATTTTAAAAGGAGGGCAGACTTGTGGCGATAATGAAAGAACCAACCGCCGTGCTGATTGTTTCATCATCCGAAAAAGCACGGGATTATTTTCGCG
The DNA here is from genome assembly GCA_902791335.1 of Oscillospiraceae bacterium. Lineage (GTDB taxonomy): Bacteria > Bacillota > Clostridia > Oscillospirales > Acutalibacteraceae > UMGS1532. The sequence goes on along the minus strand of CADAVL010000039.1, from coordinate 213 downwards.
GCCTGCTGCCCGAAAATCAGTTTTCACCGGTTGAATATTGCCAAACCGCGGGCGAATCCAAGCGAAAAATGATTGACCGCGCCTTTGATATTGTAATTATAAATACACCGCTGAAAGACGATTTCGGCATTGAGTTTGCCATTGATCTTTCTCAAAAGGAACAGTGCGGCGTGGTGCTTTTTGTGCGCGCGGAGCTGTTCGGCCAGGTCAGCT
>CADAVL010000038.1 GCA_902791335.1 Oscillospiraceae bacterium | reverse complement strand
TTTGACATCACAAAATACCTGATAATTCCGATAGTTCATCGACTTGGATTGTACAATATCAAGAAGGACATGGAAGAGGCGGTGATGATTTACGAAAATCCCAAGGAATACGAGGAAATAAGTGAAAAAATCTCCATGTCGCACGTGATGCAGGAAGAGAAAATGGCCAATTTCCTTTTGCCGATACGTCAGGAATTGGGCAAGGAGGGCTTTGACTATACGATTAAATGGCGTACAAAGTCAATTCCGTCGATTTTTGCAAAAATGAAGGCTCAGGGAGTGCCATTTGAACAGGTATACGACCTTTTTGCCGTCAGAATCATTATAAATAACTCGAAAATCAAAGAGGAAAAAGCTGACTGTTGGAAGGTTTATTCCATTGTTACAAATCTGTATCAGCCTAATCCTCAGCGACTTAGAGATTGGATTACTAAGCCTAAGACATCTGGATATGAGTCGCTGCACACCACGGTGGTTGGGCGCGACGCCATGCCGTTTGAAGTGCAGATCCGCACCTGGGAAATGCATCACACGGCGGAATACGGTATCGCCGCACACTGGAAATATAAGGAGGGCATTCAAAATAACGATGCCAAAATGGAGGAGCGCCTCGCCTGGATCCGTCAGATTCTGGACAGTCAGCGCGAATCGGACGACGCGGAGGATATAGTACAGACCATTAAAAACGATCTGTCGCAGGAGGACGTCTTTGCCGTAACGCCGAAAGGCGACGTCATCAATCTGCCGGCCGGCTCTACGGTGGTGGACTTTGCTTACGCCATTCATTCGGCGGTGGGGCAAAAAATGGTGGGTGCCAAGGTGGACGGCAAGATCGTGCCGCTGAGTCACGTGATCAATATGGGCGAAATTGTCGAAATTATCACCACCAATCAGGCAGGCCACGGTCCCAGCCGCGATTGGCTGACCTTGGCCAAAACCAGTCAGGCGCGAAATAAAATCCGTTCGTGGTTCAAAAAGGAACGGCGCGAAGAAAACATTGAAAACGGCCGTCAGGAATTGGAACGCGAATTTTCGCGCAACGGCATTCGCTTAAACGACGACGAAATGCAAAGCTTTTTGGAGGAAATCGCCAAGCGGCAAAAATGTTCGAGCGTGGACGATTTCTATGCAGCATTAGGCTTTGGTGGAATTCTGCTGTCACGAATTATGCCGCGCATTCGCGAGGATTACAATAAAATGCACCGTGCCGCGGCACCGGTCGATATTCAGAACATGGTCAACGAAACGCGCAAGACCACCTCGTCCGACGGCGTGATCGTAGAGGGCATTGACAACTGTTTAATCAAGCTTTCACGCTGCTGCGACCCGTTGCCGGGCGACGATATTATCGGTTTTATCACCCGCGGTCACGGCGTTTCCATTCACAAGCGCGACTGCAACAATGTACCGCGGGATATTGAACACTGCGAGAATCCCGGCCGCTGGATCAAGGCCTACTGGGCCACCGGTCACCGCGAATACTTTAAAAGTCATTTGCAGATCAACGCGGTGGACAGAGAGGGCATTTTGGCCGATATTTCCCTTGCGATCGCCGGCATGAGAATTCCGCTGCACACCGTCAACGCCCGTCAGCTTTCTTCGGGAAACTGCGTCATTGATATTACCGTCAGCACCGAGGGCGTGGAACATCTCAAAAATATCTGCAAGCGGCTTTCCAAAATTGAGGGCGTGATCAACGTGGATCGCAGCAACGTGTAACCCTCATTTTTCATCGTCGCGGCGTAAAGCGCGTGATATAACATCAATCAGCCAAAGCGCCCGTGCTAAAAAACGTAATTCATTCAAAACTCGGTTTTAAAAAAGGAGCAAGTCATGAAAGCACTGATACAGCGTGTAACGAAAGCGTCAGTTACGGTAGAAAACGAAAAAATCGCCGAAATCCCGGAAGGACTGTTTATTTTGCTCGGCGTTCAAAAGGGCGACACTGACAATGAAATGAAAACGCTGGCCGCAAAAACCACCGCACTGCGGATTTTTTGCGACGAAAACGACAAAATGAACAAGAGCGTCCTTGATATCGGCGGCGCGGCGCTGGTGGTTTCACAGTTCACCCTTTGCGCCGAAACCAAAAAAGGCAATCGCCCGTCCTTTATCGGCGCAATGCCGCCCGAAGAAGCCGACCGCCTTTATAAAGCCTTTTATGAGGAGCTTTCCCGCTTGGGCGTTTCTTCGGTTCAGCACGGCGCTTTCGGCGCAGATATGCTTTGCGATATTCAAAACGATGGGCCGGTCACCATCATGCTTGATACCGATACCTGGAGGAAACCGCAATGAAACCAACGGTGGAACGCTTTCTTTTTGCAGGATTTACGGCCAACTGCTATTGCTTAACGGCACCGAACGGCGATCGGGCAATTGTGGACGTCGGCGGCTCGTCAAAAGAATTTTTGGCCTTTTTAAAAGAGCAAAGGGAGCAGATTCGGTATTATCTGCTCACCCACGATCATTTTGATCACATCTGCGGCCTGCCCGAAGCTTTAAAGGCGGCACCGGCGCCGCTGATCATTCAGAAAGACGACGAAAAAGGCCTTTTCGACAGCAGCCTGAGCCTTTGCAATGAGGTCGGGTTGCCACAGCCTCAATTGCCGCGGCCGAAAACGGTACAGAACGGGGAAAAGCTCCCCTTTGGCGGCGGATTTATTGAAGTGCTGCACACACCGGGGCACACTTGCGGCGGCGCTTGCTATTTATTCGGAAATCTTCTCTTCAGCGGCGACACGCTGTTTGAAGGCAGCGTCGGAAGGACCGATTTTGTGACCGGCGACTTTAAGAAATTGCAGCAATCGCTGAAAAGAATCGCAGCACTTCCCAAAGACACCGTGATCTATCCCGGTCACGGCGACAAAACCACCTTACAAAAGGAACTGGAACAAAACCCTTATTTAACATTTTAACATCATGAATATTTATCTTTCAGAATCCCAATTTAAGTATGAGATCGAAAAGCTTTGCCGCATTTTTCTGCCCTTTGAAAAGTTTTCCTTTGTTGCGGACGAAAAAAGCGCGCAGATTCTTTGTATCTTAAAAAGAACCGGCCGAAAGGTCACGCTTTCGGCGGAGCTGTCCTTGTTTTCGGAGCACGCCGCGCTCAAAGAAAGCACCGAAGAAACCAATTTAAAGGAACTTGAGCGCAGAACAGCGGCGCTTTTATACCGCTGCTTTGAAAAAATCACCGGTTACCGCTCTCCATGGGGCATTCTCACCGGCGTGCGGCCTGCAAAGCTGTTTGCCTCTCAGTGCAAAATTCTGGGTGACGACGGCGCGCGGCGGTATTTTCGCGAGCGGCTGTTGGTATCACAAAGCAAGATCGACCTTTTAAACACCACGGCGAACAGTGAAAAGGCGATCATCGACCTTTCCAAAAAGCGCTCGGTCAGTGTTTATATCGGCATTCCGTTTTGCCCCAGCCGATGCAGCTATTGCTCCTTTGTTTCGCACTCGGTGGAGCACGCCAAAAAGCTGATTCCGAAGTACGTGGCGCTTTTGTGCCGCGAAATTGAAGAAACGGCCGAAATTGCAAAAAAATTAGACCTTCAGATTGAAACCGTCTATATCGGCGGCGGTACGCCCACCACGTTAAGCGGCGAGCAGCTAAGCGCCGTAATGGGCGCTGTGAACGCGCATTTTAAGCTTCAGAACCTGCGCGAATTCACCGTGGAGGCCGGTCGACCGGACACCGTGACCGAAGAAAGACTTTTGAGTATTCTTCAAGGCGGTGCCACCCGGATCAGCATTAACCCCCAAACTATGAACGACCGCGTTTTAAGAGCGGTTGGCCGCCGACATGCGGCAAAGGACACCGTAAAAGCCATGCAGCTTGCGCGACGGCTCGGATTTTCCAACATCAATATGGACCTGATCGCAGGACTTCCCGAAGATACAATCGAAAGCTTTCAGCAAAGTTTAGAAGAGGTATTAAAGCTTTCACCCGAAAGTGTGACGGTGCATACACTGTGTTTAAAACGCTCGGCGAAGCTTAGCGTGGACGGCTGCCGTGAGGTTTTAAAGCAGGGCGAGGAAGCCGAAAAAATGGTGGATCACGCCAAAAATACACTGATCGAAGCCGGCATTTTTCCTTACTATATGTACAGGCAGAGCAAAATGGTGGGTAATCTCGAAAACGTCGGCTATGCAAAGCCCGGTTTTGAGGGGCTTTACAACGTGTATATTATGGATGAAACCCACACGATCTTAGCCTGCGGTGCGTCGGCCGTTACCAAGCTGAAAGATCCGATCAGCGGTGCGATCGAACGCATTTATAACTTTAAATATCCATATGAATATTGTAACCGCTTTGAAGAGCAATTAAAGAGAAAGGAGCGAATCGAGAAATTTTATGCTGAACTGCATGGACGATATTAACGCAAGAATTCTCAGTGATCCTGCGGCGTTTGTGGCCGATACCGAAAAAGCTTATCGGCAAAGAATTGAAGCTTTAGCCGAAAGAATTGCCGCCAACAGAGAGATCCAGATCATTTTATTGGCCGGACCCTCGGCGTCGGGTAAAACCACCAGCGCCTGCATTTTAATAGACGATCTCAAAGACCTTGGCATTCATGCCGAGCGCGTGTCCTTGGACGATTTTTATAAAACGCACGATAAAATGCCGCTCGACGAAAACGGCGAACTCGATTACGAGAGCATCGACTCTTTGGAAACCGACGATATTGCGCGTTGTATCAACGAGCTTTTATCGAAGCGCAAAACCGAGCTGCCAATCTTTAATTTTACAAAAAAAGCCAGAGAAACCAACACGCGCACCATTGACATAGGGCCGCACGGTGTGGTAATATTTGAAGGGCTGCACGCACTCAATCCCGTGATTTTAAATCAGCTGCCCGAAGACCACCTTTTAAAGCTTTATATCAGCGTGGGAGAGGACTATCGGACGAACGCGGGGGAATTGCTGCTCGGCAGTCGGAATATCCGTCTGATGCGCCGCCTTTCACGCGACAAGATCTATCGGAATTCACCCCTTGAAAAAAGTCTGCATCTTTGGACAAATGTAGTAAAGGGCGAAAACCGCTTTCTGATTCCTTATAAGCCGACGGCGGACGAAAAGCTTCAGTCCTTTCATGAATACGAGCTTTGCGTTTTTAAAGAGCTTTTGGAAAAGGATCTTAAAAAGCTTCCAAAATCGGTGCCGAATTACGACAGGGTGGCTTTTATTTTAAATGCCATGGAAAAGGCCGCGCCTTTAAGCCCCGATTTTGTGCCGGAGGATTCCTTATTAAAGGAATTTATGAAAGGCGGAAAATACGAATAATCATTATGACAGTAAAAGGAGCCTCAGCGCCCGTTTTCTGCTGTTTTTTCGGTTGGTTCGTGCGGTGCGGTTCCGTGTAAAATACAAAAAAGAAAGGTTGATCACAATGGGAATTTTTGAAGACACCGTAACAAAGGCACGCGAGCTTTTAAGCGAAACCGGCAAGGCGACCGGCGAGGTGATTGCCGTTCAAAAGCTGAAATTTGAGGCAACCTCATTAAAATCCGCCATTCGCAAGAATTATGAGCTTTTGGGTCAGTATACCTACCGCTCCGTTGTGAACGAGGAGGATAACGCCGAGGCCGTGAAAGCGCTGACACAGGAGATTTCCGAGCAGAGCGCCAAACTCAAAAGTATGCAGGAGGAAATTGCAAGCAGCAAGGGCAAAGTTATTTGCGAGTGCGGCGGCGTAAACAACGCTGACGCGAAATTTTGCAGCACCTGCGGCAAAGAGCTGAAATAATGGAAAATTCAATCAAGGTGGGGATTGTCATCGCGGACAATGACGAATATACCCCGCTCTTGCCTTATGTGGAGCGGTTTGGTGGCAAGCCGTCTTCGGTGTTCGGTCTTTTGGGCCATGAATTTTTGATGCCTGCCAAAAACGGCACGCTGCACATTCACGCCGTTTTGTGCGGTACGGGAAAGGTAAACGCCGCCACAGCCACGGCATTTTTGATCGACCGCGGCGCAAATATGATTCTCAACACCGGTCTTTCGGGCGGTCTTTCCGGCGTTCGCCGCGGTGACATCGTGCTGGCGGACAGGCTGTTGGAGCATGATTTTGATTTGCAGTGCCTGGGGTACAAGCTGGCCGAGAAGCCGGGACAGGAGTACATTTACACCGCCGACGAGCGCCTAAACCGCCATTTTATGAAGCTGTTCCCAGAGCTTTTGTCGGGTACCATGGTGTGCGGCGACTGCTTTGTGAGCGACAACGCATTAAAAGAACGGCTCAAATCGGAATTTTCGGCCGTTGCCTGCGACATGGAATCGGCCGCGGCGGCGTATCCGGCGCACTTAGGCGGCGTGCCGTTTTGCGCGGTTCGCCGTATTTCCGACGATGCCGGCGACGACGCCAAAGAGAGCTACCGTGCCATGAACAGCCTTGCCGAAAGCTGCCTTTTGGACCTTGTTTTAAAGGGGCTTTCAGCGCTTGATGTTTTGGAATTTTCTAAGAATTAAGGCGGCGTACAAAACTGCTGTTTTCTCTTGAAAAATGGCTGAATGGCGGGACTGACGTGTAATGCGGCGGCAGAGCGGACAGCTATTTGTACAAATTTAACAAAAAATTAAGGATAAATTCGTTATAACACTCAAAGATTTAAACGGATACTTGATTTTACGGCCGTTTTGTGATACAAATATATTGTGCTTTATCAAGCCATGAGCGCCTCAGTCGGCGCGATATGTATTTTTTAGGAGGACTTATAAATGAACAAGACTGAGTTTATCGCATCTGTTGCCGAGAAGGCAGAGATTAGCAAGAAAGACGCAGAAAAAGCAGTTGCTGCTTTTATCGACACTGTTACCGCTGAGCTGAAGGCCGGCAACAAAATCCAGATGGTTGGTTTTGGTACTTTCGAGGTTAAGGATCGTCCGGCTCGCACCGGTAGAAATCCGCAGACCAAAGAAACAATCCAGATCCCCGCTTCCAAAGCTCCGAGCTTCAAAGCCGGTAAAGCTTTCAAGGATGCTATTAAATAATTAAGTTTCAAGCAAAGCGGCCGTCTTTTATAAAAAAAGGCGGCCTTTTCTTTTGAATGATAAGGTCGGCGGCGCCAAAGACAATTTTCAAGAAATCGGCGCCGAGCCTGACCGTTAGGAGAATTACCTTGAGGTTAGATAAATATTTAAAAATTTCCCGCATTATCAAGCGCCGCACGGTTGCAAACGAAGCCTGCGACGCCGGCCGTGTGCTGATCAACGGCAAGGCCGTGCGCGCGTCCTACGCGGTAAAGCCGGGCGACGTGGTGGAAATTTCCTTTGGTACGCACACGGTAAAGGCGGAAATTTTAAGCACCAACGAATACGCCAAAAAGGACGAAGCCGCGTCGATGTATAAAATCCTGGAAAACTGAGCATTTTTTTAAAAGAGAAGAAACCGTTTTTTGGGGAAGCGTCCTTTGTCTATTTTTTTAAGGAGTGTTTTTATTATGCGCCGAACAGTCTTGCGCGTGTCAGCAATTTTTGCGGTCGTAGCTTTTGCGGTAACGTCGCTTTGCGCCTGCACCTTCAAAAAACAGTCGGGCAGTGCGGTGTCTTTGTCGTCTGCGGCGCTTTCGCCCGCCGAAAGTGCGTCAGATGTTTCCCGCTTTGAAGCAAAAGCGTCTGCCTCCGATTCAACGGGTTCAAAAGTCTCAGAATCGACGTCTGCGGCTTCACAAAAGAATTCTGTTTCGCAGCAGAGTACCACTTCAAAAAAGACTTCGACTGTATCAAAAAAACCGGCCACAGAAAGCACAGGAAATCTTTCCGACACGTTGTTTATCGGCGATTCCAGAACCGTGGGTCTGATGGCTTACGGAGGGCTTTCTTCGGATTTTTTTGCCACGGTGGGCATGAGTGTTTATAATATCTATTCCGAATCGGTGTCGGTGCCGTCTGTCGGCACGGTCACGCTGCACGGACTACTGGGCCAAAAGCAATACCGCCGCGTGTTTTTAATGCTCGGCATCAATGAGATCGGGTACGACACCACGACCACGGCCAATAAATACCGCGCGCTTTTGGACAAGATCAAAGGCAGGCAGCCGAACGCAACGATTTATGTACAGGCAAATTTGCACGTCGGCCGCGAAAAGTCCAATTCGGACGCGGTAATCAACAATGAAGCTTTAAACCGTTACAACAAAAAAATTGCCGCCTTTGCCGACGGCAAACGAGTGGTTTATCTGGACGCAAATTCTCTTTTTGACGACAGTACCGGCGCGTTATCCTCGGAACGGACGCCCGACGGCGTGCATTTATATGCAAACGATTATGTGGCGTGGGCCAAATGGATTGAAAAACAGTGCAAATAACAAATAATTAAGTATAATAATAACGCCTTCCTTTTCATATGTTTTAAGAAAAGGGAGGCTTCTTGTTTATGACGAACGATGAAAAAACGACCCCCTCAAGGGAACAAAATATTATTTTGCAAAATGCAAAGCGGTTAAGCCTCAGCGGCGTGAAAGAGGTGCTTTCGTTCGACGAGCAGGCGGTAAGCCTTGATACCGACCTCGGCCGACTGGAGGTGCGCGGCCAGAGCCTTAAAATCGACAGCTTTAACACCGCCACCGGTGATATGCTGATTTTCGGCACGGTGTATGCCCTCGTTTACACCGGCGTAACGCAAAAGCAGAGCTTTGTAAAAAGGCTCTTTCGGTAAACCGTTATGCGCCTTGATTTCAGCAATCACGCTCAGCTTTTAACCTTTTTGCTCGCCGTGGCCTTGGGCGCCGCGTTTTGCCTTATTTACGATGTCCTGCGCGCACTGCGGCACTGTGTGCGTTCGGGGGCTAGTGCGGTGTTTTTTGAGGACGTTGTTTATTTCACCGTGTGGGGCTTTTGCACCTTTTGCTTTTTTCTGTTATTTACAAAGGGCATGCTGCGTTTTTATGTGTTTTTGGGCGAACTTTTGGGATACGTGGTCTTTCGGCTCACGCTTTCAAGAATTCTTTATCCCGCTTTTTGTAAGCTCGGCGCGTTTCTTATAACGCTTGTAAGGCTCCTGTTAAAACCCTGTGCGCTTTTGTGGGGGCTTTTAAAGAAAGGTCTTCAAAAGCTTTGCGCTCTGTTAAGGCGCGTTTTTCATAAAATATTGTTCGGTGTTTCAAAACAAAAAGCTCGTGTGGCCGACAAAAGACGGAAAAACCGTGCAGCTGCCGGGAATCGGAGAGATTTGACAGCCGCAAAGAAACGAAGCGCTGCGGCGGCCGGTGCCGGAAGGAAAGGGAAATTCCGAACCGCCGGCGGAAGAAAGGAAAACTCTTGGATGGCCGGTGCCGAAAAAAAGGAAAACTCTCGGACGGCCGGAAAAGAGCAAAACCGACCGGAATATGCCCAAAACAGTGCGCGGGTGCAAAAATGCGAAACCGAGCGGTTTAAAATCTTCAAAAAAAAGCGAAAAGTTGCAAAATAACACTTGCAACCGGACAACAACCTGTTGTATAATGACAAGTGTGACAGAACGAAAGCGTCGGTCGCACAGTAGGCGTACACAAAAGGGTAACCTCTTGTGTATCAGGGATTTTGAAATTTCAGAAAAAAGGCGAAGAATGTTTTATGAAAAGTTATATACTGCGCTTTGCGCTGTTGGCCTTCGCTGTTTATCTTGTAATAAATTGTGTGCAGCTGCAAGTGGAGCTGGTCAACGAAAAGCAGACACTAAAGGAACAACAACAGGAAAATTCGGAAATCGAGCTGGAGATTGAGCGTCTTTCCAACTTGATTGAAACCGGCAACGACCGGGATTTTATTGAGGACGCCGCGCGGGAAAGACTGGGCTTTGTTTTCCCGAATGAAGAAGTGTATAAAAGCGTTACGGGCAAGTGATTTTCTGGGAACGCTGGAATTTAAGGAGGATAACCTTAGCTTATGCAGTTAGTTGAAGGCGAGATTGTCGAAGGAAAAGTAACCGGAATTACCAATTTCGGCGTTTTTGTGGATTTGGGCGGCGGAAAAACCGGCATGGTCCACATTTCTGAGGTCGCGCAGACGTATGTCAGCCAGATCAGTGATTTTGTAAAACAGGGCGATGTGGTAAAGGCGAAGATCCTTTCAATATCGGAGGATGGCAAAATCAGTCTTTCCATGAAAAAAGCGCAGGATCCGGCACAAAAACGCGAGCGCCGTCCGCGCCCGAAGCCGGCCGACAACAAACCGGACCTTTCTTATGTTTGGACCGCAAAAAAGAGCGAATCCGCAAGCTTTGAAGATATGATGAGCAAATTCAAACAAACAAGTGACGAAAAATTCTCGGATTTAAAGCGCAAGAATTTTGAAACGCGCCGTCCGAAACGCGGCGGATTCGGCGGCAATTCTTAAAAAGCCGTTCCAAAAAAACAGCAGCAATTTTCTTTTGTGCAGCAGGAACAGTGTTTTTTAGAAGCTTTTTTGTATGCCAAAGCGCATCTTGACTGAAAAGAACGTTTTTGCAGCGCGTTTTGAAAACAGAATTACACGGTCTTGTCCGTAAGTTTTAAATCAAGTGGTTTTTGAAAAAAAGAACCTACACCGCGGGAGTGCGAACGCTCCCGCTTTTTTAATAAACAGGAGTTATAAAAAATTTATGAGTTCTTATCATTTTACAGCGCCCTGCCTTTTCGGCCTTGAAAGCGTGCTGGCCGATGAACTGCGGCGCATGGAGATAAAGGAAGTCAGCGCCCAAAACGGTCGGGTCGATTTTGTCGGCGATGAAACCACCCTGGCGCGCGCGAACATCGGCTCGCGGTATGCCGAGCGCATTCTTCTTTTGGTCGGCGAATTTAAAGCGACCTCTTTTGAAGAGCTTTTTGAAAACGTGGCGGCGCTGCCCTTTGAGCAGTACATCGGAAAGCTGGACGCCTTTCCCGTGAAAGGGTGGAGTCTTAATTCGCAGCTTCATTCCGTGCCGGATTGCCAGGCGATCATAAAAAAAGCCATTGTAAAAAGACTGCAATCAAAATACGGGATCGGTTGGTTTGAAGAAACCGGCTGTACCGTGGCGGTGCGGTTCTCCATTTTAAAGGATCGGGTCACTGTGACCATTGACACCTCCGGGGAGGGGCTGCACAAGCGCGGCTACCGCAGAAATGCGAACAGTGCGCCCTTAAAAGAAACCCTGGCCGCCGGTATGTGCGACCTTGCAAGAATTTACCCCGACACAAAAATATTTGACCCTTTTTGCGGCTCCGGCACCATTTTGATTGAATCGGCGCTCAAAGCGCTGAACATTGCACCGGGGTTGCGGCGGTATTTTGCGGCGGAGCGGTTCTCTTTTGTTCCGCCCGCGGTTTGGGCAAAAGAACGCACGCGCGCGCAGGATCTCATTCGCCACGGCATTGACTTTATGGCCGTGGGCAGTGACATTGATCCCGAAGCGGTACGCCTGACCGAAGAAAACGCCAAAAAAGCCGGCGTGGCAAAATATGTTCGGGCAAAGGTTCAGGATATTAAAAACTTTAAAATGCCGTCCGAGCGCGCGCTGGTGGTGACCAATCCACCCTACGGCGAGCGGCTTTTGGACATTCAAAGCGCCGAGGCGCTTTACAAAACCATGGGCGGTGTTTTTGAAAAACAGCCGGGGCATAAATTTTATATTATCAGCCCGCACGACGATTTTGAAAGCCTGTTCGGCCGTCCGGCCGATAAGCGCCGCAAGCTTTATAACGGCATGATCAAGTGCCAGCTTTATATGTACTTTAAATAATCAGAAAAGCCAATCTAAAAAATGCTGCGATGATGCATTTTTGAAGTGCCGCGGTCAATAGAAAAAATCGTTCATTCTTTTTTCGGCAGAAATGAAATTGAAGGGGGGCAAAAGGACGTTGCGGAATGTGTTTATTATCAATCCATTCGCCGGGAAAGGCACCCGTCAAAAGGAGCTTATAAAAAAGCTTCAGGACGGCGGCTATACATATTATTTAACAGGTGCGGCCGGTGAGGCGGTTTCTATTGCAAAGCGTGAGGCGCAAAAAGGCGATGAGGTCTGCATTTACGCCTGCGGCGGCGAGGGCACGAATTACGAGGTTCTGCGCGGCATTGTGGGGTGCCCCAACGCGTCGCTCGGTCTGTTTCCCTGCGGCTCTGCAAACGATTTTTTGAAATATTTCGGCGATAGCGCACCATTCCTTGATCTGGACGATCAGCTTTGCGGCACGGAGCTCCCGATCGACGTGATCCGTGTAAAAAGCGGCGATGAGGTTTATTACAGTCTGAATTCCTGCTCGGCCGGCATGGACGCCATGGTGTGCGAAAATGCGGCAAAATTCAAAAAGTGGCCGTTTGTCAGCGGCAACGCCGCCTATGTACTGGGTGTGGTTTACACCTTTTTTCTGCCGTTTGGAAGAAAGATCGACCTGGTGATTGACGGAAAAGAACATAAAAGCTTGCCGGCGCTGTTTGCTGTTGTGGCCAACGCGCCTTATTACGGCGGCGGATATATGTCCTCGCCCACAGCCAACCCGGCAGACGGAAAGCTTAATTACAGCATTATCTGCACGCGCTCGCGTATTCGCACCGTTTTGATGCTGGGAAAATACCGCAAGGGCACGCACATTCATTTAAATTACTGCCGCTACGGCGAATGCCGCGAGGTGGTCTATCGTTCCGATCGGCCGATCACCTTTAATATTGACGGTGAAATTTTCAAATTTAAAGAAGTGGCCTGCCGCCTTTTGAAAGACGGCGTTCGCCTGCACCTGCCGCGCTCGGTGGCGAAGCGGTTTTCCTCGGTGCTGAAACCCGAAAAAGCACCCCAAAAAGCTACAGTGTAATTCATAAAAAAGGACGAAATCAAGTGGGAAGCAAAAAATATTTTAATTTTTTTGCCAAAACCACTTGATTTTTTCTGAAAATGGTATATTATATATATTAGCACTCAGGGTATTGGAGTGCTAAACCCTGAAATCATTTTTAAACGGAGGAATTCAGTATGACTATTAAACCGTTATCCGATCGCATTGTAATTAAGATGATCGAAGCTGAAGAAAAAACCAAGAGCGGCATTATTTTGGCAGGTGCCGCCAAAGAGAAGCCGGAAATTGCAGAGGTTGTGGCAGTCGGCCCCGGCGGCATGGTAGACGGCAAGGAAGTAAAAATGACTTTAAAGGTCGGCGACAAGGTGCTGATCTCCAAATATGCCGGCACCGAGGTTAAAGTGGACGGCGTTGAATACAGCATTCTTCGCCAGTCCGACGTTTTGGCAATTGTTGAATAATCAGTCTTTTGTATTTTAGGAGGTAACAGTTATGGCTAAAAATATTATTTTCGGCGAGGAAGCACGTAAATCCTTGCAGGCAGGCGTTGATAAGCTTGCAAACGCTGTAAAGGTGACTTTGGGCCCGAAGGGCAGAAACGCCGTTTTGGACAAAAAATACGGCGCACCGCTGATCACCAACGACGGCGTCACCATTGCAAAGGAAGTGGAGCTTGAGGATCCGTTTGAAAATATGGGTGCTCAGCTTGTAAAAGAGGTTGCAACCAAGACCAACGATGTTGCAGGCGACGGTACCACCACCGCTACCGTGCTGGCGCAGGCATTGATCTGCGAGGGCATGAAAAACGTTGCCGCCGGTGCGAACCCCATGGTGCTGAAAAAGGGTATCAAGCAGGCGGTTGACACCGCCGTGGAGGCTGTAAAGGCCAATTCTCAAAAGGTTCAGGGTACGGACGATATCGCCCGTGTTGCCACGGTTTCTGCCGGTGACGAGTTCATTGGTAAGCTGATTGCCGAGGCAATGAACAAGGTTTCTGCCGACGGCGTAATCACCGTGGAGGAGTCCAAAACCGCCGAAACCTACTCCGAAGTGGTTGAGGGTATGCAGTTCGACCGCGGTTATATCACGCCTTACATGGCAACCGACGCTGAAAAGATGGAAGCGGTGCTTGATGATCCGCTGATTTTAATTACCGATAAGAAAATTTCCAATATTCAGGAGATTCTGCCGCTGTTGGAGCAGATCGTTCAGGCCGGCAAGAAGCTTTTGATCATTGCCGAGGATATTGAGGGCGAAGCGCTTTCCACCATTATTATGAACAAGCTGCGCGGCACCTTTACCTGCGTTGGCGTAAAAGCACCGGGCTTTGGCGATCGCAGAAAAGAAATGCTCAGAGATATTGCCATTCTTACCGGCGGCGAGGTCATCAGCGAGGAGCTGGGTCTTGAGCTGAAAGACACCACCATGCAGCAGCTCGGCACTGCCCGTCAGGTCAAGGTCGGCAAGGAGGACACCATCATTGTGGACGGTGCCGGCAACTCCGACGAGATTAAGGCAAGAATCGGTCAGATCAAAGCGCAGATCGAGTCCACCACTTCTGATTTCGACCGCGAGAAATTGCAGGAGCGCTTAGCAAAGCTTTCCGGCGGTGTTGCCGTCATTAAAGTCGGCGCCGCTACCGAAATTGAAATGAAAGAGCAGAAGCTTCGCATTGAGGACGCTTTGGCCGCGACCAAGGCCGCTGTGGAAGAGGGCATTGTTGCCGGCGGCGGTGTTGCCCTTATCAATGCAATCGGTCCGGTTGCCGCTTTGGTTGAAAAGGCTGAGGGCGACGAAAAGACCGGCGCGAAGATCGTGCTGAAAGCGCTGGAGGCTCCGATCAGACAGATTGCCGCCAATGCAGGCCTTGAAGGTTCTGTGATTATTGACAAGATTCTTTCAAGCGGCAAGACCAACTACGGTTTCGACGCTTACAACGAGGAATACACCGACATGATCAAAGCCGGTATTGTGGATCCTACCAAGGTGACCCGTTCGGCACTGCTCAATGCCTCCTCTGTTGCGGCGATGGTGCTCACCACCGAAACACTGGTTGCCGATAAGCCGGAGGACGCCGCTGCTGCCAATGCCGCGGCCGCCGCTGCTGCCGGCGCCGCAGGCGGAATGTATTAATAAAAAAACAAAACCGATCGTTTCAATAAAACAGTTTGCCCGCAAAGTGTTTTTTAAACTGACGAGAAAAGAACCCGTCAGCCTAAAGAAAAATGCTTTGCGGGCATTTTTGTACTTTTTTAAGGTGGCTTTTGTGAGAATTTTACAATCACCGTTAAGGTCGGGAATATGAGCATTTCTGCGGTTTTCGGCGCTTTTACGGCCGATTTTGCTCATTTTGGGGCAATTTTCAAAGTTTTTGATTCAAAATGAGGCATGAATCGGTCGGACGCAAAAGCATTTCTCTTTGAAATGCCCGGAAAATTTGTATCGAAAAGTGCAAGAAGTTCTATATTTTTTATATTGAAACCACAGTGCCTTGTGGTATAATGTACATGAAAATACCTCCTGAGATTTTTTGAAAATCCAATCTTAGGAAAAAACCTTGCCGAATGTGCCATTGCGCACAAAAGGAGCTGAAAATCATGTCAAAAATAAAAGTTGCCGTGATTGGTTGCGGCGTTATTTGCCACAATCATTTAATTCCGCTTTCCAATATGCCGAACATTGAAATTGCTGCCGTTTGCGATATCAAGCCCCAAAAGGCCGAGGCGGTCGCAAAAGAGTTCGGCTGTAAATATTACACAGATTATGAAGAAATGATAGAAAAGGAACGGCCGGACAGCGTTCATGTTTGTTTGCCGCACTATCTGCACGCAAAGGCGGCCGTTTACTGTATGCAGCACGGCGCAGACGTTTTGTGCGAAAAGCCGATGGATATTACACTGGCGGCGGCAAAGGAAATGGCGCGTGTTCATGAAGAAACCGGCAAAAAGCTTGGGATTATTTTTCAAAACCGCTATAACTCCGGTTCGGTGTTCTTAAAATCCAAATTGGATGCCGGAAAGCTCGGCAAGGTCTTGGGCGTGACGGCCGAGATGATGTGGCTTCGGGATCAGTCCTATTACGATCTGGACGCCTGGCGCGGCAAGTGGAAGACCGAGGGCGGCGGCGTGCTGATCAATCAGTCCATTCACACGCTTGATCTTATGCGATATTTTGCCGGCGGTGAGGTTGTGAGTGTTTCGGCCTCGGCCGCCCACCGCGGTGACACCACGGTAGAAGTGGAGGACGTTTCGGAAGGACGCGTCAGCTTTTCAAACGGCGTGACGGCGATTTACTATTTCACCAACAATTCGGCTATTTTCCTGCCGCCCTGCATTCATGTTTTGGGCAAAAACGGCCACGCAGTCGTGACCGGCTCGGACGCGGTGATTCACTGGAACGACGGCCGCACGGAGCATTCGCCGCATGAGGAGGCAATAAAGATAGGCAAAGACTGCTACGGCGGCAGTCATGCGTTCCAAATTGCGGATTTTTACGGCGAAAACGGTGAAGCACGCGCGCAGTTTATGCTGGATGAGGCGCTGAAAACGCAGGTACTGCTGGAAGAAATTTACAACTGTGCCGGCGTGAGAAAACTGTAAGCACTGCGACACAGCGGAATATATTTTGTATTGAATACGGGTTAAAAAGCGAAACGGCAGATATTTTTTGCGGCTTCGCTTTTTTGGCGCTTCATTATAGAAAGCTGTGTTGATCATTGAAAAAATGGAAGTAAAGGACGATTGTTGAAGGAGCGGAAGAACCGGTCACTATTCGGTTGGGTGCAGTCAAGTTTAG
>CADAVL010000037.1 GCA_902791335.1 Oscillospiraceae bacterium | reverse complement strand
GAGATCAACCGCACCATGGGCGTTACCATTATTGTGATCTCCCACGAAATGAAGGTGATCGAGCAAATCTGCAACAAGGTGGCGGTGCTTGACAAAAGTCACATTGTGGAGCAGGGCGCGGTAAAGGACATCTTTATTCATCCACAGTCGGCCATTGCGCGGCAGCTGATTTTGCCAAAGAACGAAACCGTGGAGAAGATCACCTCACACAACGTAATCCGCATTACTTTTGACGGCAATTCCGCCTTTGAACCGGTGATCTCGAACCTCTCGCTCAGCTGTGGCTGTGCGGTGAATATTTTAAGAGCCGACACCAAAAATATTGAGGGCAAAGCCTACGGACAAATGCTTTTGCAGCTGCCGGACGACGACACCGCCGTTCAGCGTATTAAGCATTTCTTAGCGGATCGCGGCATTGCATTTGAGGAGGGCGACTGGAATGTTTGACAGCGTAATTTTATCACTTCTTTTAAAAGGCATCGGCGAAACGCTTTACATGGTGCTGGGTTCCACCCTATTGGCCTATGTTTTGGGTCTGCCGGTCGGCGTAATTCTTTACGTCACCGATAAAAACGGCATTCGCCCCAACCGTGCCATTAACCTGGTGTTAGGCTTTCTTGTAAACCTTTTGCGTTCCGTTCCGTTTATTATTCTTTTAATTGCGATTTTACCCTTTACCAGAGCGGTGGTCGGCACGACCCTCGGCTCTACGGCAACCATTGTACCGCTGGTTGTATCGGCCGCACCCTTTGTGGCGCGAATGGTGGAGTCCTCTTTAAAAGAGGTGGACGCCGGCGTGATCGAAGCGGCGCAGTCCATGGGCAGCAATACTTTCCAAATTGTTTGGAAGGTGCTTCTGCCTGAGGCAAAGCCCTCCATTATTGTGGGCAGTGCCATTGCCATTACCACCATTTTAGGCTATTCCGCCATGGCCGGATTTACGGGCGGCGGCGGTCTCGGCACCATTGCCATTAACTACGGCTACTATCGCTACGACAACGAAACCATGCTGATCACGGTGGTACTTTTGGTCATCATCGTGCAGATCTTCCAGGAACTCGGCATGCGTGTCGCCAAAGTTCTTGACAAGAGAATTACAAAGTAAACGCCTTGTAATTCCATTTTATAAAAACAAAATTAAGTTTAAAATTTTTTAAAAGGAGATCATTCATCATGAAAAAAGCAGTAAAAATTGTATTGAGTCTGACCCTCGCACTGTCCACCCTTTTCGCTTTTGCAGGCTGCGGTAAAAATTCCACCGCAAGCGACAAAACGAACAATGACGCCGCCGACAAAACCATCACCATCGGTGCAAGCGTAACCCCCCACGCCGAGATTTTAAAAGAGGCCGCTAAGGTTCTGAAAAAAGAAGGCTACACCCTCAACATTAAAGAATACAACGACTATGTTCTGCCGAACACCGCCACCGAAAGCGGCGAGCTTGACGCGAACTACTTCCAGCACACGCCTTATCTTGAAAACTTCAACAAAGAGAACAACACCCACTTGGTTTCCATTGCCAAGGTTCACTACGAGCCGTTTGGTATCTACGCCGGTAAGACCTCCAGCCTGAAAGACCTCAAAGACGGTGCAACCGTTGCCGTTCCGAACGACACCACCAACGAAGCTCGCGCACTGCTTTTGCTTCAGGACAACGGCCTGATCACCTTAAAAGACGGCGCCGGCCTGAACGCTACTGCTGTTGACATCACCAAAAATCCGAAAAACTTAAAGTTTAAGGAAATCGAAGCAGCCCAGCTCGTTCGCTCTATCAAAGACGTTGACGTCGCCGTAATCAACGGTAACTACGCCATTGAGGGCGGCTTGAAAGTCAGCGACGCTCTGGCCGCTGAAAGCGCTCAGTCCACTGCCGCACAGACCTATGCCAACATCCTGGTTGTAAAAGAGGGCAACGAAAACACCCCGAAGATCGAAGCACTCAAAAAAGCACTTTTAAGCGACGAAGTTCGCAAATATATCAACGATACCTATGCCGGTGCTGTTGTGCCGATTTTCTAAAGAAAAAAGCTTTTAAAAATCCAAAAATTCCTTTGCATATAGCCATTGAAAAAAAGCATGGCTTGTGGTATATTAATAATAGGGAGTTTTAAGTCTTTAAGCGGACGCAGAAATTCTGTGTCCGCTTAAATTGTTTTATAGCGCTTGGTGACAATAATCACAGAAAAAACCATCAAAGAAAACCACGCTCCTAAAAACGCACCGCACTGTTTTCAACTTATTTCACCAGAAGGAGGCCCCGAGTGAATTTATGAACATTCTGCATTTAAAATACGCGGTGGAGATTGCCAACACCCGTTCGATCAGCAAAGCCGCCGAAAATCTTTACATGGGGCAGCCAAACCTCAGCCGCGCCATAAAAGAGCTGGAGGAAAACCTGGGGATTACCATTTTCAACCGCACGCCGAAAGGCATCACCGTAACGCCCGACGGCGAGGAGTTTTTGCAGTACGCCAAAAAGATCATTTCACAGGTAGACGAAATGGAGCAGATCTATTTGACCGGCAAAACACAAAAGCAGCGGTTTTCTATCTGCGTGCCGCGCGCCAGCTATATTTCCGAAGCCTTTGCGGAATTTTCAAAGCACATTGACACGGCCTACCCTGCCGATATTTTTTACAAGGAAACCAACTCCATGCGCGCCATCAACAACGTGCTGAAAGAGGAATACAACCTCGGCATTGTGCGGTATCAGGAGTCGTTTGACAAATATTTCAACGATCTGTTTGCCGAAAAAAAGCTGACAGCTGAAACGATTACCGAGTTTTCTTATGTACTGCTGGTGTCGGAAAAATCGCCGCTTGCAAAAATGCAGGGAATTACGCTAAAGGATTTAGAACCGTTTATTGAAATCTCCCACGCCGACCCCTACGTGCCGTCGCTGCCGCTTATTGATGTAAAAAAAGCCGAGCTTTCGGAGCACGTGAACAAGCATATTTTTGTATTTGAGCGCGCCACGCAGTTCAGCCTTTTGGAGCAGGTGCCCAACACCTTTATGTGGGTGTCGCCCGTGCCCGAGGAGCTTTTTAAAAAGTACCATTTGGTGGAATTAAGACCTAAAACCGGCGCCAAGGCCTACAAAGACGTACTGATCTACCGCAACGGTTACAGGCTTTCAAAGCTTGATAATCAGTTTATTACCGACCTTTGCTTTGCAAAGCGCAAGTATGTCTGATCTGTTTTTCAACGCTGTCAATCCCCCGGATCCCTGCTGTTTATGCTTGCAGTGCATAGCCTTATGCACGAAACACATTTGCAGTATTCCGGATGTCGTGTTAAAATATTAACAATAAAATGGGGCAGATTGCGAATGCTCGTCATCGTTTTGTTGTCCCTTTGCGGCAGCAAAACACCGCTG
Source organism: Oscillospiraceae bacterium (assembly GCA_902791335.1). Classification (GTDB taxonomy): domain Bacteria; phylum Bacillota; class Clostridia; order Oscillospirales; family Acutalibacteraceae; genus UMGS1532. Next base: position 13,177 of record CADAVL010000037.1, on the reverse strand, counting down.
TCCCCTCCTCACACCCGTATAAAATAAGGAGAATCTTTCATGAATTTAGATCGCATCATCGCCGTTCGTAACAATAAGACCGTCTATCGGGACAATAACCGCGTGATCAAGCTTTTTGCCGAGGATTACATCAAAGCCGACATTTTAAACGAGGCACTCAATCAGGCAAGAATCGAAGAAACCGGTCTTTGCATTCCAAAGGTATTGGAGGTCACCACGATCGAAGGCAAATGGGCGATCATTTCGGAATATATCAAGGGCGTTTCTCTGGATCGTTTAATGAAAGAGAATCCGCAAAAGGAAAGCGAATATCTGGATCGTTTTGTGGCGCTTCAAATGAAAATTCACGCTCTGCATTCCCCTCTTTTGAGCCGGCAGAAAGACAAAATGAATTTTAAGATCTGCTTGGCGGACATCGACGCCACCACCCGCTACGACCTGCACACGCGGCTGGACGCCATGCCGAAGCACTGCAAGGTCTGTCACGGCGACTTTAACCCCTCAAATGTGATTGTAAAAGACGACGGCTCGCTTTGCGTACTGGACTGGTCGCACGCGACCCAGGGCAACGGAGCGGCCGATGCGGCAATTACTTATCTTTATTTTATGCAAAACGGAAAAGAAACGTTGGCTGAAAAGTATCTTTCGCTTTATTGCGAAAAAAGCAAAACTGCCATGGATTACTTAAAAAGCTGGCTGCCGATTGCGGCGGCAGCGCAAAGCGTGAAAGCAACGCCGCAGCATCGCGAATACCTGCTTTCGGTTGTTGCAAACGACGAATAAATTTTTTAAAAAAGGGCTTCTTCTACCCTTTCCTTTCGGACAGCCGGGAGCCGGCTTTTTGCACGCTTTGAATTTATTTTAAAAAATATTGCGGCTTTCATTTCTTAATATCGGTATACTCTTTTTTTGAGGGCTCAGATCCCCGAAAGCCTTCCGAAACCGGTTTCTTAGAATAAAGACCGCACAAACATAAAGGAGAAAAAACTATGAAAGTAACCGTATGTATCGGAAGCTCGTGCCATTTAAAAGGCTCCAGGCAGGTGGTGGAACAGCTGCAAAGCCTGATTGCCGAAAACCAGGTCGGTGATCGCGTGGAGCTGGGCGGCACCTTTTGCATGGGTCACTGTCAGGACGGCGTGTGCGTCACGGTAGACGACGCCCTGCATTCCGTTTCCCCCGAAATCGTATCGGACTTTTTTAAAACTCAGGTTTTGGAAAAGCTTTAAGCCCACGCAAAATTATAAAGGTTGAAACTAAAAATGATTGTCAGTATTTGTGTTGGCAGTTCTTGCCATATAAAAGGCTCGCAAAAAATTGTGGAGCTGATGAAAAACGCCGTGGAAAAACATCACCTCGGTGACATTGTTACGCTGTGCGGTTCTTTTTGCCAAAAGCACTGCGACAGCCCCGGTGTTACGGTGCAGGTCAACGACACCACCCACACCGGCGTTACCGTGGAAGGCTTCCATGATTTTTTTAATAATCAAATTTTAAAACCGGCTCTGGCCGAAAAGGAAGGGTTTTAAATGGCAGACGCACTGAGATTGAAAAAATCCAATTGTAAAAATTGTTACAAATGTATCCGCCACTGTCCTGTGAAATCCATTAAATTTTCGGGCAATCAGGCACACATTGTGGGCAATGAATGCATTCTGTGCGGTCAATGCTTTGTGGTTTGTCCGCAAAATGCCAAGGAGATCGCCGCAGAAACCGAAAATGTGAAGGTGCTCATTCAAAGCGGCGCACCGGTGATTGCCAGCATTGCGCCCTCTTTTGTTGCAAATTACGACGGTGTTGGCATTGAAGGCATGAGAAAAGCCTTAAAAACGCTTGGATTTGCCGACGCGGAGGAAACCGCGCGCGGTGCCACGCTTGTAAAAAATGAATACGATCGAATGCTCAAAGAGGACGGCCGCGACGTGCTGATCTCCTCCTGCTGCCACTCGGTCAATCTGCTCATACAAAAGCATTTTCCCGCAGAGCTTGACTGTTTGGCCGACATTCTCTCCCCCATGCAGGCGCACTGTGCAGATATTAAGCGCCGTGTGCCGGACGCAAAGACGGTGTTTATCGGCCCCTGCGTTGCAAAAAAAGATGAAGCCGACCATTATGCCGGTCTTGTGGACGCAGTGCTGACCTTTGAAGAGCTGACCGAATGGCTGAACGCCGAGGGTGTGCCGCTGGAAAAGGGATTGGACGAAACCGAGCATTCCAAAACGCGCTTATTCCCCACCACCGGCGGTATTTTAAAGACCATGCTTGACGACGCACCGAACTATACATATCTTGCCATTGACGGCGTGGAAAACTGCATTGCTGCTTTAAAGGATATTGAAAAAGGCGAGCTGCACCACTGCTTTATTGAGATGTCGGCCTGCCAGGGCAGCTGTATCGGCGGACCGGTGATGGAAAAATACCACCGCTCCCCCGTGCGCGATTTCAAGGCGGTTTCCAATTATGCCGGCAAAAAGGATTTTGAAATCGCCCCGCTGGATCCCGTGAAAATGGCAAAATCACTGGAATTTATTCCCCACAAGCTTACCACGCCGAGCGACGCGGAGATTGCCGCGGTGCTGAAACAGATGGGGAAAACAAAGCCGGAGGACGAGCTGAACTGCGGCTCCTGCGGCTATGACACCTGCCGCGAAAAGGCCATTGCCATTATTCAGGGCAAGGCGGACGTTTCCATGTGTCTGCCGTTTTTAAAAGACAAGGCCGAAAATTTCTCGGACAATATTATCAATAATACCACCAACGGCATTTTGGTGCTGAATGAAGACCTGGAGGTTCAGCAGATCAACCGTGCCGCTTTGAAGATCATGAATATTCCGCGCGCGTCGGACGTGATGGGCGAACCGGTGATTCGGATTTTGGACCCCAAAATGTTTATGGACGTGAAAAAAAACGGCCGAAGCATTCACGACCGCAAGGTGTATCTTGCGGAATACGACCGCTATATTGAGCAATCGGTTGTGCTGGATCACGAATACCACATTTTAATTTGTATTATGCGTGACGTTACCGACGCTGAGCAGCAGCGTCAGCGCAGGGAAAGCATCAGCAATCAGACGGTAGAGATCGCCGACAAGGTGGTTGACCGACAAATGCGGATCGTGCAGGAGATCGCCTCCCTTTTGGGTGAAACGGCGGCCGAAACCAAAATTGCGCTTACAAAACTGAAGGAGTCGATCCGAGATGAATAATCTTTGCGCGGACATCGGATACCGCAGCGTAAATCACTACGGCGAAGAGCTGTGCGGAGATCACGTGGACGTCATTGAGGGTGAGGACGGCTCCAGTCTTGTGGTACTGGCTGACGGCCTCGGCAGCGGTGTAAAAGCGTCCATTCTTTCAACATTAACTTCAAAAATTATCTCCACCATGATGTCGGAGGGGCTTTCTTTGGAGGACTGCGTGGAAACCATTGCCGCAACCTTACCGATCTGCTCGGTACGCGGCGTGGCCTACTCTACCTTTACCATTATCCGCATTATTGATAACAGTGTTGCCGAACTGATCCAGTTTGATAATCCCCTGATTATTCTGATCCGAAACGGCGAAAACGTGGAATACCCCAGAACCGAACAGCTCATCGGCGGCAAAAAGATCTACCGCTCGAGAATTCTTTTGGAAGAAAACGATATTTTCTTTTGCATGAGCGATGGCTGTCCGCACGCCGGCATCGGTATTGCTTACAACTTCGGTTGGGATAGAAAGGATATTATTGAATTCATCGCGCCGCTTTGCGACGTTGGCTATACAGCCAAAACGCTCTCCACCATTTTACTGGACGAAGTCATTCGCTTATACGACAATAAACCGGGCGACGACGCCACGGTGTGCGCCATTCGCATCAGGAAACGAGAACCCATGAATTTGCTGTTTGGTCCGCCCTCCAATCGGGACGACTGCAACAAAATGATGTCGCTTTTCTTTTCCAAAGAGGGCAAGCACATCATCTGCGGCGGCACCACCTCCACCATTGCTTCCAAATACCTCGGCAAGCCGCTAGTGCCGAGCCTTGAATTTGTGGACAAGGAAATTCCGCCCATTGCATCTATTGAGGGCGTGGATCTTGTTACCGAAGGCGTAATCACCGTAAACCGTGTGCTGGAATACGCCAAGGATTACCTCAACGATAACGAGAGCTATTCCAAATGGAGCATGAAGCGCGACGGTGCTTCCCTGATTGCAAGGCTTTTGTTTGAAGAGGCCACCGACATTAATTTCTTTGTTGGCAGGGCAATCAATCCGGCGCACCAAAACCCCGATCTGCCAATCAATTTCAGCATTAAAATGCAGCTGGTAACCGAGCTTACCGACTGTTTAAGAAAAATGGGGAAACGCATTAAAGTCAGCTATTTCTAAGAAAGGGCAAGCTATGAGAAAATTTGACACAAAGGTTCAACATCTGAAATACAAGGTTCTGCGCGAGGTTGCGCGTCAGGCCTGGAACAACACGCTTTTGGAAAACGCTTTGGATATTCCAAAAATCATTGTACCGGGCAAAACCCCGACCATGCGCTGCTGCGTTTACAAAGAGCGCGCCATTTTAGCCGAGCGCGTAAAAATTGCCATGGGCGGCGACCACAACAACCCCAACGTGATCGAGGTCATTGATATCGCCTGCGACGAATGTCCGGTGGGCGGCTACAATGTGACCGAATCCTGCCGCGGTTGTCTGGCACACCGCTGTGAGGACGTTTGCCGTCGCGGCGCGATCACCTTTGACAGTCAGCAAAAAGCGCATATTGATAAATCCAAATGCGTGGATTGCGGTATGTGCGCAAAAGTCTGCCCCTACAGCGCGATCATGAATCAAAAGCGCCCCTGCGAGCGCTCCTGCAAGGTAAAAGCGATCAGCATGGATGAATCAAAGGCCGCTACCATTGACAACAATAAATGTATTTCCTGCGGCGCTTGTGTTTATCAGTGTCCGTTTGGCGCGATCACTGACAAATCCTACATTTTAAATGTTATTGATATTATTAAGAAGAGCCGCCGCGATGACGGATACAAGGTATACGCCGTGGTAGCGCCCTCCATTTCAAGTCAGTTTACCTATGCAAAGCTCGGACAGGTTGTCAGCGGCATTAAAAAGCTTGGTTTTCACACCGTGGTGGAAGCGGCACTGGGTGCCGATCTGGTCGCCTTTTCCGAAGCGCGCGAGCTGAGTGAAAAAGGATTTTTAACCAGTTCCTGCTGTCCGGCATTTGTATACTTTGTGAAAAAGCAATTCCCCGATCTTGCCGAGTATATTTCACACAACCTCTCCCCCATGGCCGCGATTGCAAAATATATTAAGGAAAGCGATCCCGAATGCAAAATTGTATTCATTGGCCCCTGCACGGCAAAGAAGATGGAGGTCACCGAGGAACGGGTACACAATTATGTGGACACTGTGATCACCTTCGAGGAGTTGCAAGCGCTGTTTGACAGTCGGGATATTGATATTACAATGCTTGATGAGGACGTTTTGGACAACGCCTCCTACTACGGCCGAATTTTTGCGCGCAGCGGCGGTCTTTCCGACGCGGTAGCCGAGGCGCTGAAGGAGCAGGGATTGGACGATTTCGACCTGAAAGCTGTACCGTGCGACGGCATTGAGGCTTGCAAGATCGCCCTTTTAAAAGCTTCCAAACGAATTCTCGACGGCAACTTTATTGAAGGTATGGCCTGTCAGGGCGGCTGTATCGGCGGCGCGGGTTGTTTGACCCACGGTGAAAAGAACAAGGCCGATGTTGACCGCTACGGCAAGGAAGCCATGGAAAAAAATATTGCCGACGCGATTTCCCAAATTAAATAAAGCGCAAATTAAGAAGATGCCGAAGGCCAGCTTTTCCGGGCTGCTTTCGACATCTTTTTTATTTGTTTGCGCTATGATTAAAAAGAAACAGCGGAATCTGCCTTTTATGATACAGAGAAATTTCAAGAAAACGCCTCGCAAGACCAAAAACTTTAAAACAAAGGGACCTACTGTCCCGCAATTACTTTTTGCAATCGCTTTTAAAACGATAATAAAAGCCTCCGAGCGCCCGTGTTGGCAGCATTTCTGCAACACTCAATTTTGGCCGGAGGCTTTGTCTTTTTATTTTATTACAACCGACTAAGGGAATTTATTTTGCCGTTTTGCAACACTTTAATTATCGTCAAAATGGAAGAAATTTTCGGCCGAGAACGGATCATCGTCCTTTTGTGCTTTTTTATCGGCTGCCCCTTCGTCCTTTGCGTCGGCACCGCTCGCCGCTTTTTTCTGTGCTTTGGCGCTGTGCTTCGGCACGTGCTTTTGTTCCTTTTTCTTGTAAAGATAAAGGTTGGTATATAAAAGTACGCCAATGCAGGCAAGCGCAATTAAAACCGGAATCCAGATCAGCTTCAAAATTTCCTTTTTGGGGTTGGTAAGGTGCTTTGAAAGCGCTTTCCCGGAGCTGACCGCCTTGGAGGATACAACCTCTACCCCGGCACTGCCGCCCTCCCAGGTATCGCTTTTGCTGCCGTTGTTATACTGATCCTGATCCACGGAAGCCGTATAGCTTTGACCGGCCGTGCTGCTGTATACTCTGCTGCTTGGCTTTACTTTAGAGGAGGTCGTTTTCGGCTTTTTAGAGGAGGTCACCTTGGAGGAGGCAGCCGTCGGTGTTTTCTTTGAAGAAGTCACCGCGCTGATCACCGAGGACGGACCGACCGCGGAGCTGGACGCCGCAGGGGTATTATCACTGGAAACGCCGCCGTCTACAGACGACGCGCTGCCGGTATTATCCGAGGAAATCGTGCTGCCCTGCGAAGACGAAGCCACCGGCGGTGTATCGTTATCGCCCTCAGCATAGGCCAAAATTGCCACCGTAGAAGCCAGTGACAGCACCATGAGTGCCGCAATGATTTTTTTATAAAATTTGCAGGACAAAGTTCTCACTCCGTTCTTTTATTAATAGGCCTTACCCCAATAAATCATCTTTTTGGCAGGCTTGCCGCAGCAAACGCATTTATCGCCGAGGTTTTCCTGCTCAAAAGGAACGCAACGGGACGAAATGCCGGCAACCTCTTTGAGCTTTTCCTCGCATTCTCTGCTGCCGCACCACATTGACTTAATAAATCCGGGCTTTGTGTCGGCAATCTCCTTGATCTCGTCAAGGTCGTGCGCCACATAGGTCATTTCGCTGCGGCGTTTGAGCGCTCTGTCATAAAGCGCCTGCTGCACGGTTTTTAAAAGCTCCGGCACCTTGGTTTCCAGCTCGTCAAGCGAAACAAAGATCTTTTCACGGGTGTCGCGGCGAACCAGAACGCACTGGTTGTTTTCAATATCTTTCGGGCCGATCTCCAATCTTAGCGGAACACCCTTCATTTCGTATTCCGCAAATTTCCAACCGGGCGAACGGTCGGTCGTATCGGACTTTACACGGCAGATCTTTTGAAGTTTTTCGGTGATCTCCTGCGATTTTTCCAAAACACCGGCTTTATGGGAAGCAATGGGAATTACCACGACCTGAATGGGGGCGATCATCGGCGGCAAAACCAAACCTTCGTTGTCGCCGTGGGTCATAATAACGGCGCCGATCAGTCTTGTCGTGGTGCCCCAGGAGGTCTGGAAAGGATATTTCAGTTCGTTGTCGGCATCGGTAAACTGAATGCCGAAGGCTCTCGCGAAGCCGTCGCCGAAGAAATGCGAAGTACCGCTTTGCAGGGCTTTCCCGTCGTGCATTAAAGCTTCAATGGTATAGGTATCCTGCGCGCCGGCGAAACGCTCTTTTTCGGTTTTTACACCCTTTACCACCGGCATTGCCAAAACATTTTCGGCAAAGTCGGCATAAACATTCAGCATCTGAATGGTTTCCTTTTCGGCCTCCTCGGCGGTGGCATGAATGGTGTGACCCTCCTGCCACAAAAATTCGCGCGAGCGCAAAAACGGACGGGTGGTTTTTTCCCAACGAACCACTGAGCACCACTGGTTATACAGCTTCGGCAGATCACGGTAGGAATGAATGATATTTTTATAATGATCACAGAAAAGCGTTTCCGAAGTGGGGCGAACGCACAGCCGCTCCTCCAGCTTTTCGTTGCCACCGTGGGTCACCCAGGCAACCTCCGGCGCAAAGCCCTCCACGTGATCCTTCTCCTTTTCCAATAGGCTTTCGGGAATAAACATGGGCATATACACGTTTTCGTGGCCGGTTTTTATAAACATATCATTCATAATTCTTTGAATATTCTCCCAAATAGCATAGCCGTAAGGGCGAATAATCATGCAGCCGCGGACACTGGAATAATCCGTTAATTCCGCCTTGATCACCACGTCGGTATACCATTGAGCAAAGTCCTCGTCCATGGAGGTTATCTCTTTGACAAGCTTTTCTTTTGCCATAAAACAGTCCTCTTTCTTTTACATCTGTAAATACATTTATTTATTATATCGTATTGCGGCTCTAATTTCAAGAGAAATCGAAAAATATCGAAAAAACTAATTTACAAACCAACCATTTCAATGATATAATAAAAATAACCACACAAAACCGAATATGTACCATTATGTTTGAAGTCAGCAATTTTGTTTTGGCAAAAATGCTTACTTCTTTTTTCCTTTTTCTTCGGACGAATGGTAAAGGTTTTGTGTGGTGCGAAACGAAGGAACATTTTCGGTGTGTGCGACTTCGTGTTGCACACACTTTTTTTATTTGAGGAGTATTTGATTGTGGCAAAGATTATAATTAAAAGGGAGAAAAAATTTTCCCGAAACATAGAAACACACCAAGTATATTTGGCAAACGAATTTGTTGGGGAGTTAAAAATGGCGGTACTATTGAAACCGAAACAGATGCCGGTTACCACATTTTAACTTTTAAAAGCACCCTGAAGAAATTAGCAAGCAATGCAACATTCAACGTTGTTATTAACACCGAAGACGAAATTGTGGTTATCAAAACTCATTACGATATGAATGGGCAATACGTTGCTGAATATGATGACAACAAACCTCATATTCCGGAGTTTTCCAAATTAATAAATTCCGACAACAACGAGCTGCAAAATTCCAACAACAATAATACTTCCGGAATACGTTGCCCGCACTGTGGCAGTTATGATATTTTTCCAATTTCCGAAACGACAACAACAGGAAAAGACTTTAATACCGGCAATGCTTGCTGCGGCTACTTGCTATGTGGACCGCTGGGATTATTATTGGGGACTGCTGGAAAAGGGAAAACAAGTATCAACGTCTACCTGTTGGGTGTGTAAAATTTGCGGTTATAAATTTAAGCTATGAAAAGCACCAAAGAAAAGCTATGGCTGAAATCAATGAAGATCGCAAAGATCTTATGGGGCTGTCACCAGCGCGGCGACCGCAGCTTCTTTATTAAAGGCTACCAGTTTCCGCTTTGTGCCAGATGCATGGGAATATTTATAGGCTATCTTGCGGCAATCGTTCTTATTTGCTTTCATTTTATCTTGCCAATGCTCGTTTGCCTCGCACTCATGGTGCCTTTGGTGGTAGACGGGTCAATACAGCTGTTGCTTTTTATAAATTCAAATAATATAAGAAGGCTGATCACAGGGATTTTGTTTGGCATTGGGTTTGCAGTCTTCGTGTTCGCTGTTTTTAAAAAAATTTGTATGAAAATATAAAATATACCGCCGCGAAAGGTGCGATCACACACTTTTCGCGGCGGTAGATTACTCTATATTTTATTTGTGGCTTTCGATGTAGTTTACAAGATTGCCCACGGTTTTGATATTTTCAATTTCCTCGTCGGGAATTTCAACGTCGAATTCATCTTCCAAAGACATGATCAGATCCACCACGTCCAGGCTGTCTGCGCCGAGATCGTCGGCAATTAAGGAATCCATAGTAATAACGGATTCGTCAAGGTCGAGCTGTTCGGCAAGAATTTTTTTAACTTGTTCAAAAACCATAATGATCCTCCTAAAAATGTTCCCTGCCCTGCCGGCAGTATTTATCAAAATAAAAAACTTTACAAGCAATATCATATTTCGTTTGAGCGGTTTTGTCAATACTTTTTTTGAATTTTGTGTTGTGTTACAAAAAAGATGTTTACCTTATGGGAATTTTGTGCTATACTGATTTATATAATTCTCCCGAAAGGAACATGAAGCATGAAACCTCTTAAAATATTCTGCGCGCTTTTGGCGCTCACCCTTTCTTTATGTGCTTGCAAATCCGCTTCCGCACCGGAGCTTTCCAAGGTTACCACAAGAGCGGACCTGACCCACGACGGCGAGTCTGACCGTATTGTTTCCTGCGTGGCCAACGCCGACAAGGGCGAAGCCTACGTTAAGGTTTACACTGCAGGCTCCGGCAAAAAAGATGTGCTGATCTGGAAAGACACGCTTGGCACAGAGAAAAGGGATTACAAGGGTATTTACGTTTGCAAAAAGAGCGGCGAGTTCCACCTTTTGGTTTGGAAACCGACCTACGAAAAGGATCAGACGACCCTGCAATATTCTGTTTTTTATCTGCAATACAGCGCTGAAACCGGCAAGGCAAGCCCCTTGAACGCTTTGAATGAAAGCATCACCTTTACCGACGAGCAGGTGAAAAAGGACGGCGACAAATACGACGAGGCCAGCCGCTTTGTTTACACACTGAATAAATACCTTGAAAAGAGCGCCGCACTGGTGGACACCGTGGACGGCGAGGTTGTATACAGCCCCAGCGCCAAGGAGCGCACAAACAAGCTTTACTACCCGAAATGGTACGACAAGGACTACAAACCGAGTGATAACACCTCGTCCTCTGCGCCTGGCAGCTCAAAGTCATAAGAGCCAGATCCGCGGGACACGCGGAGAGCGGAAATCCTTTTTTCGCGCTTGCAAAACGTCCGACGGTTTTTGTCACAGATTTTGTCGGCTTATCATTAAATGAAAACCGCCCCAAAGCGCCTTTTATAAGGTCTGCTTTGGGGCGGTATATTTTATTTTGCAGTTTTGTTTTTCTTTTTTAAGGGGCGGTACTCTTTCGCACAAGCGCTGTATTTTGATGTTGGATTTGTGCCGATCAGCGCCACCCGAAGGGCAGAAAGCGCCTAATTTTCTTTTGATTCCGCCTTTTTGAGTGCCGCTGTTTTTAACACGACCATTAAAATACGCACAACAGACTGCTGTGCCGCGGCAAGGCTGATTCGTCCGTCGGCAAGGCCGCTTTTGTATTCGACGTTTTTAAGCCCCGGCATCACCAGGTCACAGCCGGCATTAGTCATGAGAAACGCCGAGCTTTTGGCGCACCAGTCGGTCATCACACAGCCGTCAAAGCCCCATTCAAAGCGGAGAATGCCGGTGTTGAGATCGAAGCTGTCGGAAGAATAGCTGCCGTTCACCTTATTATAGGAATTCATCACAGCGATCGGTTTTGACTCTTTCACGGCAATTTCAAAACCGCGCAGATAAATTTCTCTTAACGCGCGCTCGGAAACCACGCTGTCGCTGTCGAAACGGTGGGTTTCGGCATTGTTGGCACAAAGGTGCTTGATCGTGGCGTAATAGCCGGAGGGCGTGCCGTCCGGGTTTTGCTGAACACCTCTCACGGTGGCGGCGGCCATTTTGCCGCTGATCAACGGATCTTCGGAGTAGTATTCAAAGTTGCGGCCGCAAAGAGGGCTTCTGTGAATGTTCATGGAGGGCGCAAGCCAACCGCTTAAATTGCAGATTCGCATATCGTCCGCCACCGCGCGGCCGAATTCCTCCGCAAGCTTTGTATCGAAGCCTGAAGCAATGGTGGTGGCGGTGGGATAAGCAGTCATTTTTAAAGAAAGCTCGGTGTCGCTCGGCGGTTCGGTACTGCCCTCGTCGATAAATCCACCCAGGCGAATACCGGTGGGGCCGTCGGCATTTACACAGCGCGGAATGCCGTATTTCTCGCTCGACCAAATTTCACCGGCCGCGCCTTTAATCGACTGCGCCATGGTGCCGACGTGCAGCTCGCGGTTTTCCGTTTTTCCGGTTACACCGTTCAAAATATCGGCAAGCTCACCCAAAGAAAGTCCTGCCACAAAGTCCTCTAAAGAGGCTTTTTTGTTGATTACTTTGTTAAAATCGGCGACTTTGTTTTCAACGCTCAAGGATTTTGGCAGGTTGTCCTCTGCGCGTGCGACCACGACCGTGCGGACGGCCGCTTCGTCAATGATATAAGACGGGGCGGCTTCCTTTTCAGCCGCTTCGTCGGGGTAGGTGTAGAATTTTGATTCGTCGGCCGAAAGCACCGACAAATTCTGCTGCGGTTTCAGCCGATTGTAGGTCTTCATGCAGGAAATTTCATCCGAAAGCGAAAGCCTTGCAATAACGTGCGTATTTCTGGAGCTGTTGCCCAGCCGCAGCCAGTAATTGCCGCGCTCCAAAATAAATTCGGCGCCGGCCTCGTTGTAGCTTGCAAAATTGCAAAGATCAAAGGAAAGCGTCACGGTTTCCTCGGTCTGCGGCTTTAAAACCGCAGTCTTTTGAAAAGCGGCCAGCTGCTGATACGCCTTTGAAAGCATGCCGCAAGGCTCGCTTAAATAAAGCTGAACCACTTCCCTGCCGTTACAGTTGCCGATGTTTTTCACCGTCACCCTTTTCTTTGTGGTGTTGGTGAAGGTATAGGTCTCCACGATGTTGTCGCCTTCCTGCCGCCGTTCCGACTTCACCGTGATGCCGCCGTCGGCATCGTAGTAGCATTTCCCCCATTGGTACTGTTCCGTCACCCAGGCATATTGCGTTCCGTCGGTCTTTAGCAGCCACTCCATCGGGTCATCTCCGATGTGTATCTGCTCCTGCTCGATCCTCACTTGCTGCGCCCGTCCCGTTAGGATAAAAGTGAATAGAACAGCGATAAGGATGTATCTTCTCATTTTTTATTGATTTGTTTTTTTTGTTTGCGGGTGTAAAGGTACGAAAAATCCTCCGTATCTCGGTGATATGGAGGATTCTTTTGTGATTATTTAGGAGATAAGACCTTTTAATCATACTTCGGACGGGCTTGCAACGTGTCGTATGGTGGCAGTAAGGGAGGCAGTACATCCATTGATGTCACTGCCAGAAACAGGGAGTCTATCAGCTATAGCGGACAGATGGAGGTGGAATGAGCCTTGACCAGAGAATACTAGAAGAAGTGCCCCCGACACTCCTTTAGAAATGCCGGGGGTTAACATTTAGAAGAGGCCTATTGGCTGAGGTACCAGACAGAAATCAT
>CADAVL010000036.1 GCA_902791335.1 Oscillospiraceae bacterium | reverse complement strand
TTTCCGAAACCCCCGCACTTGTTTTAACAGCACTTGTTTTAACAGCACTTGTTTTAACGGCACCCGTTTTTAAAGCACTCGTTTAAAAAGAGATCTCGTAAGCGACATCGTAAACCTTGCGGTCAAGGTCTTTTTTCATATTGAGTGCTTCAAAAATATCGTCGTCGCAGATCTCATTCTTGCGAATGGAAACCACGCGGTTGCCAATGCCTTGAGAAAGCAGATCCACTGCGTGATTGCCCATTCTGCTGGCCAAAACTCTGTCGCGCAAGGTCGGGCTGCCGCCGCGCTGTACGTGGCCCAAAATGGTGGCTCTCGATTCCACGCCGGTTTCCTTTTCAATGAGCTTTGCGATCTCGAAAATATCGCCAATACCGTTCTCCTCATTATGGCTGACGCCCTCGGCCACGACCACGATGAAGTGGTTCTTGCCGAGCCGCTGGCCCTCCTTAATGCGATCGACCACATTGGTTTTGAAATCGAACGGAACCTCGGGTACCAGGATCGCAGTTGCACCCGCCGCGATACCGGTATTCAGTGCAATATCGCCGCAGCGACGACCCATAACCTCAACCACAGAGCAGCGGTCGTGCGACTGAGAAGTATCACGCAGGCGGTCGATCATGATCATCGCGGTGTTCATGGCGGTGTCAAAGCCGATGGTTTCCTCCGTGGAGGCAATATCGTTATCAATGGTGCCGGGAACACCCACGCAGGGAATGCCGCGCAAAGAAAGATCTCTTGCGCCGCGATAAGAGCCGTCGCCGCCGATGACAACGATGCCCTCGATGCCGTGCTTTTTGCAGGTGTCAATGGCTTTTTGCATGCCTTCCTCTGTTTTGAAAAGCGGACTTCTTGCCGTGTAAAGACAGGTGCCGCCGTTTTGCAGAATATTGGAAACACTGCGGACGTCCATTTTGAAAATATCGCCTTCGATCAGGCCATTATATCCGCGGTTGATACCGTATACCTCAATTCCCCTTTTAAAAGCAGTTCTTGCCGCGGCGCGGATCACCGCGTTCATACCGGGCGCGTCGCCGCCACTGGTTAAAATTCCGATTTTTTTAACTTTGCTATCCATTTTTATCACCTTGTCGAATTTTCTTAATACCCTTATTCTATATAACTTTCCCTCTAAAGTCAATAGCTTTTACGGTATAATTAATAGATTTACTTTATAAATTTGTACCTTTCCGAGGATTTCACGCATAAAAATAGTACAAATTAAGGTTTCCTGCGCCGCTGTTCGCCGTTTATGCTCTTTTAGAAGGGAGTTTCGTCGGCCGAACGCCCACACCGGACGTTTTCCTCGCCAAAGGTTTTTCTTAAATATTCCATCACCGTTTCGCTGCCGCTGAACGTGCCAATATCCTCTGTTTCATCGCCGAAAACACAGCTCAAGCGAATCTTCCCGCCGAAAAGCTCGGACAAAATCTGCAGCTTTTCTTTCTCTTCGCCGTATTTCAGGCGCACACACACAACGGTTGCGCCGGACATTTCGCGCTGACGTTCCGTCCCCGTCCGATTCAAAGAGATCTCTTCCGGTCGGAAAATGCTCAGTCGGTCGCACAAAAGCTCCGGCTCTGCGTCCTCACGAAAGCTGAGCCGCGCACCCACAAGCAAGGGTCGCCCCTCGTGCGGCTGTTCTTCAAAAAAACTGATTACACTTCCAAAAGCAATGCCGGAGATTACGCCGCTTGTATCTTCAAGCCGTAATTCTGCCATGCGTGTGCCGCTCTTTGTTTTGCGAATACGCAAAGAGGTGATCAGTCCCAAAATCCGCACGCGGTCGTTGTCTTTATACCGGCCGGTCTCCTCTGCGGTCAACAGCGCGCTGATATGATCGGTTCTGAGCGTTTTTTCATAAGCGGTATAATTTTGCAGCGGGTGGCCGGACAAATAAAAGTCCGTGACCTCGCGCTCGAATTTTAAAAGCTCCGAAAAAGGGAATTCTTCGGTATTTTCAATCGTCAGTGGGCTTTCCGCCGGTGCGTCGGGCCCCGAAAACAGCGAAATCTGACCACCCATGGAGCGGTTGCGCTCGTACTCCATTCGATCCATAAGTGCGTCTATGGAAAGCATGAGCGCGCGCCGCGAATAGCCGAAACCCTCAAGCGCACCGGATTTTATAAGACTTTCCAGTGCGCGACGGTTGAGACCCGAAGATTTCATCCGCACACAAAAATCTGTGATATCGGAAAAAGGGCCGCCGTCTGCGCGCGCGGCGATCAGCCGATCGATCACGTTTCGGCCAAGGTTTTTGACCCCCAGCAAGCCAAAGCGGATTCCGTTTCCCTCACGGGTGAAAATACGGTCGCTGTAATTTACATCGGGCGGTAATATTTTAAAGGAAAGCCGCTCGCACTCTTTTAAATACTCGGTCATTTTCTGCGGAAAATCCAACACGCTCGAAAGCAGTGCCGCCATATAATCCGCCGTATAATGACATTTTAAATAAGCGGTTCGGTAAGCGATCAGTGCGTAGGCCGCCGCATGGGATTTATTGAACGCATAAGAAGAAAAGGCGGTAATTTCGTCAAAAAGCTTGGTGGCCGCACGCTCGCTCATGCCGCGTTTTACAGCGCCGTCCACCTGAGTTCCGTCCTCCTCGGTGCCGCCGAAAATAAAGGTCGTGCGCTCTTTATTCAATACATCGGATTTCTTTTTGGACATGGCGCGGCGCACAATATCGGCGCGGCCGAGCGAATAACCGGCCACAGCTTCGCAAATTTGCATGACCTGCTCCTGATACACAATACAGCCGTAGGTGACGTTTAAGATCGGCTTTAGCATCGGTGCGTCATACTTTACGTCCCTTGGATGGTGGCGCATGTGGATATACTTTGGAATATACTGCCTCGGTCCGGGTCGGTACAAAGAGATTACCGCAATGAGATCCTCAAAATTTTCGGGTTTTAAGGAGCGCAGCACCGAGCGCATTCCGGCCGATTCGTACTGAAAAATGCCGCAGGTATCGCCTGCCGCCATCATCTGAAGCGTTTCTTTGTCATCAAGCGGGATTTTTTCAATATCAAAGCTCAAATCGGTCTTTCGAATCGCCTTTTGCGTGTCGTCGATCACTGTAAGGTTCCGAAGCCCCAAAAAGTCCATTTTTAAAAGGCCTAATTTATCAAGGTTTGTCATGGTATACTGCGCGACCACGGTATCGTCACTTGTGGAAAGCGGTACATACTCGCTCACCGGACGGTCGGTGATCACCACGCCTGCGGCGTGGGTGGAGGCGTGCCGCGGCATCCCCTCGACCCTTTTGGACATATCTAAAAGCCTTTTGATATCGGCGTCGGTATTGTATAGCTCCTGCAGCTTTTGAGAGCCCTGCAAAGCGGAATCAATGGATTCGCCGATACTGTGAGGAATCAGCTTTGCCACCTTGTCGCACACATTATAGGAAAGCCCCATGGCGCGCCCCACGTCGCGCACTGCGGCGCGTGCTTTCAGCGTTCCGAAAGTAACGATCTGTGAAACGTGATCCGCGCCGTATTTTTTGATAACGTATTCAATCACTTCCGGACGGCGGACATAGCAAAAATCAATATCAAAGTCCGGCATAGATACGCGCTGGGGGTTCAAAAAACGCTCAAACAGCAGATCAAACCGGATCGGGTCGATATCCGTAATATCCATGCAATACGCCGCCAGACTGCCGGCGCCCGAACCGCGCCCCGGCCCCACGGGAATTCCGCGGCTTTTGGCAAACCCCACGAAATCGGCCACAATAAGAAAATAATCGGTATAACCCATCTGATTGATTACAGACAACTCATAAGAAAGACGGTCGTGATACGCGCCCTTCGCGTTCGGCACTTTTTTTTGAAGCCCTTCTTTGCACATTTCACGAAGGACCTCGCGGTGGTCGCGGTCGCCGAGGTCAAAATACGGCAGCCGAATTTTGCCGAATTCAAATTGGAAGTTACACTGATCGGCAATGTGTGCGGTGTTTTCGATCGCCTCGGGACAATCTTTAAAAAGCGCCGCCATTTCCTGCTCGGATTTTAAATAAAACTCGTCGGTTTTAAAGGAAAGCGGACTGCCCTCTTCGATAGTATGCCCCGTGCCAATGCAAATCAGCATATTCTGCATTTCGGCGTCCGTTTTTTCAATATAATGGACGTCGTTGGTGGCCACCAGCGGAATGCCGGTCTCGCGCGAAATTCTTAAAAGCCCCGAATTCACGGTTTCTTCTTCAGAAAGACCGTGCCTTTGCAATTCAAGATAATAATTTCCCCGACCGAAAACGCCGTCGAACCACTGCGCTGTTTCCTTAGCGCCGCTGTAATTGCCCGAAAGCAGCTTTCTCGGCACTTCGCCGGCAATACAGGCGGAAAGGGCAATCAGACCGTCTGAATGCTTTTCCAAAAGCTCTTTGTCTATGCGCGGCTTTGAGTAAAACCCTTCCGTGAATCCGCGCGACACTAAATGAATGAGGTTTTTATAACCGACCTCATTTTTGCAAAGCAGGATCAGATGCGTATAATTGCCCTCCGACACACGCTCCTTGTCAAAACGGGCGTGCGGCGCAACGTAGACCTCGCAGCCGATGATGGGCTTGATCCCGGCCTTTTGTGCTTTATCGTAAAAATCCACCGCGCCGTACATCACGCCGTGATCGGTGATCGCAAGCGCGGTAAAGCCCCGGGCTTTTGCTTTTTCTACAAGGCTGTCAAGCCGGCAAGCGCCGTCTAAAAGGCTATATTCCGTGTGGACGTGCAGATGGGTAAAAGCCATGGTTTTCCGCGCTCCT
The DNA here is from genome assembly GCA_902791335.1 of Oscillospiraceae bacterium. GTDB lineage: Bacteria > Bacillota > Clostridia > Oscillospirales > Acutalibacteraceae > UMGS1532. The sequence continues at coordinate 12,202 of CADAVL010000036.1, read as the reverse complement.
TTCAATGGGGATTTTTTAATATTTGTATTTGCCGAAAGCTCTCTATTTCAACGTTTCCTTAGCGGTTTGTGTTTCTTCTGCGGCAAGGGTGATCAGCCGCTGAAAACGGTGGTTTAGCCCCGACCGCGAAATATTGCAAATTTTGGAAAGCTCGCCGAGCGACAGCTCCGGATTTTCCGTTCTCAGCCTTGCCGCGGTTTGCAGTTCGTCGGATAAAAGATACAGCCGTCCGCTTTTTTTCAGCGTTTCAATGGCGTGCGTCTGACGAATCACGGCGTCCACCGTTTTACCGATGTTGGCGGTTTCGCAGTTGCGGCGGCGGTTTACCATGCCGCGCATTTCACGCTCTACGGAGCAGTCGATCACGGTGAGCGCTGTCTTTGAAGCGCCGATAAAAGCCAAAAAATCCGATACGCTGCTACTGCCTTTAAAATACACCAGATAATTCTTTTGCCGGTGGGATAAATGTGCGTTCATGCCGGCCGAAGAAAAGATCGACTGCATGGAAATTGCCACCGGTTCCGACGGTGTTTTGATTTCCAAATGAAAATCCTTTTGAGGATCGGTGGCCGTTCCGGCCGAAAGGAAAGCGCCTCTTGCAAAGGCGGAAAGACAATTTTGGCAGCCGAACGCATCGGTGATATATTCGGTGGTGATAAAGTCGGTATAGACCTTTGCCACCTCTAAAATGCCTGCTTTCAGCGCCCAATTTCCGCGGTCTTTTAACAGTTCCGGCCGAAAACCGTAAATTCCTTTGATCAGACTGCGGCAGCGCTCCGCAACCTCTTCTATGGGGGAAGAATAAAAAATATCCGCGTTGCAAAAGGTGCGGCTGAGCAGTAAAATACCGTAAAGCTCGGCATACTGACAGCAGCCGGCAGGTTTCAGCTTTCCGGTCTCCGCTTTAATATCCGATGAAAACGACATTTTTATTCCGCTCCTTTCTTTTTTGCGGTTGTTTTATATTAGCAACATTTTCTTTCGACGGTTTCGATTGAAGATGAAAAAACGTCGGCACTCAATTACCAAAAACTGCTCCGACAAAAGCACCCTTCTTCGTCGCAAGATCATAGCAAGGGCGCGCCGCCGCAGGGGAAAACCGCGGTTTTCCCCTGCGGCGGCCGAGTCCCCTTCTTCTGCTGACTTTCATTTTTTGAAAATTTGCAAACGGGGGACTCGGCCGCCGTGCGTCAGGGCGAAGCCTGACGCGCGGCGGCGCGCCAAGCGATGATCTTGTGGCAAAGAAGGGTGAATTGTCGGAACAGTAAAAATTGCGATACCGCACGCAAAAAAGTGCTTGCCCTTTGCAATCCGTGATCGCGCAGAGCCGAACCCGTTAGCTTAATTAAACCCCGTTACAGTTTGGTTTTTCCATTAAACCGTTCTTTTCTTGTCAATATCGCGGTGATCCGTCAGCACATGATAATTTTCTTTCTTAATAACCTCGGACAAACGCTGTGCAAAAGTAACCGAGCGGTGCTTGCCGCCGGTACAGCCGAAAGCGATCACCAACTGGCTCTTGCCCTCGTTTTCGTAAAGCGGCAAAGAAAACTTTATCAAATCGGCAATTTTACTGAAAAGCGCTTCCGACTGCGGAAAGCGCATCACATAGTCCTGCACCGCCGACTGCAAACCTGTCTGCTCACGCAATTCGTCAATATAAAAAGGATTGGGCAGACAGCGCACATCAAAAACCAGATCGGCGTCCACGCAAGGGCCGTATTTAAATCCGAAAGAAAGCACCTGAACCTGCATTCCGGCGGCGTCCTCGGTAAAGAGGTCGTCCACCCGTCTTTTCAGCTGGGCACTCGAAAGCAGGGTGGTATCCACCACATACGTCGCCCGACTTTTGATTTTGGAAAGCCGCTGGCGCTCCATTCCGAGCGCCTTCGCCACCGAAACATTCATGGAAACACTCAACGGATGACTGCGGCGGTTTTCTTTGTATCGACGAATCAGTTCCTCGTCGGAGGCGTCCAAAAACAGCACTCTCGGCGTAATACCGCACTTTAAAATCTCGTCCAGCACACGCTCCACGTCGTCGAACATCTCGCCGCCGCGAAGATCGGCCGTAACTGCAATTTTAGAAAGCGGTTCGCCGCCGCGCAGCCCCAGATCCACAATGTTCGGGATCAGCATGGGCGGTATATTATCAATGCAGTAGTATCCGATATCCTCCAGTGCGTTGGCCGCCTGGGATTTTCCGGCGCCGGACATTCCGGTGATCACTACAAAATCCAGCTTATTGTCTGCCAATGAATTTAACCTCCGGTTCTAACGTCACACTCTTTTGCAGAAAAACTTCCCTTTTGCATTTTTCAATCAGGCTTAAAACATCGTGACTGGTCGCGCCGCCTTTATTGATAATGAAACCGGCGTGCTTCTCGCTTACCTCGGCACCGCCGACGCAGGCGCCTTTAAGGCCGCATTCTTCAATCAGTGCGCCGGCATAATATCCCTGCGGCCGTTTAAAGGTACTGCCGGCACTGGGATATTCCAGTGGTTGCTTTTCCCTGCGGCGATTCATCAGATCGTCCATGGTTTCCTTGATATTTTCGTGCCGTTCCGGTTTTAAGTGGAATTTCGCGCTTAATATCACCTTGTTCGTCCCTGTAAAAATACTGCTGCGGTACTGAAGCTTTAAGCTTGAAACGTCGGCCTGCACCACCTGCCCAGTTTCATCAATAAAGGTGCATTCTTTTAAAACGTCGCCGATCTCACTGCCGTAGGCGCCGGCATTCATATAAACGGCGCCGCCCACCGAGCCGGGAATCCCCCAAAGGTTTTCAAGTCCCGAAAGGTTTTGCTCCAGTGCAAAAAAACAAAGCTTTGAAAGCCGCTGTCCTGCTTCGCAGGTGATCTCCAAAGAGGACGCGGCCTCTATTTTGTTAAAATTCTTTAAGGAAATGACCGCACCGGCAACGCCTTTGTCCGAAACCAGAATATTGGAGCCGTTGCCCAAAATAAAATAAGGAATTTTGTTATCGCGCAAAAAGCTTAAAAGGGCTTTCAGCTGTGAAAGCTCCTGCGGTTCGCAAAGAACGTCCGCATTGCCGCCGATCTTAAAGGTCGTCAGCGGCGCAAGCGGCGCATTCTCAAAGAACGGCACGCCCTTTGCTTTTAAAAATTCCGAAAGATCCGTGTTACTCATTCCGGCACCTTCATCAATAGATTTTGGCAAGATAGGCCGCGCCGATAATCCCGGCGTCGTTGCCGAGCTCGGCGGTTTTGATCACCGTCTGATGCTCAATATTTTTGGAAAATCTCGCTTTTTCCACAATCGGCTCGATGCGATCCAAGAGATTTCTGCCTTCTTTGGAAATACCGCCGCCGATACACAAAACCTCCGGCTGAAAAATATTAATGATATTTGTAAGACCGCAGGCAACATATTTGCAGTAAAGGTCCACCACCTGCGTTCCGGCTTCATCACCGCGGCGCATGGCGTCAAACGCAGTGCGGCCGTTGGCGTTTTCGGGATTGCCGTCGCAAAGTTCCCACATCACGCTGTCGCGGCACTCCTCCATTTTGCGTTTCGTCTGACGAATCAGACCGGTTGCGGAAGCGTAAGCCTCCCAACAGCCCCGTCTGCCGCAGGTGCAGGGCTCGCCGTCCATCACAATAACAGTGTGACCGAGCTCTCCGCCGGCAAAATTACTGCCAAGCAGCATTTTCCCGTCAATGATCGTGCCGCCGCCGACGCCCGTTCCAAGCGTGATCGCCACAAAGTTTTTGGTTCCCTTTCCGGCACCGGCCAGCATTTCGCCCAGCGCTGCGGCGTTGGCGTCGTTATCAATATAAACCTTTCTTGAAAGGCGCTCCTCCAAAAGCTTTACCATGGGGGCGTTGTGAAATCCCAAATTATTTGAAAAACCGATCACGCCGGTTTCGGGATTGACAGAACCGGGCGCGCCGATCCCCACGGATTCGACTTCTTCCATGGTAACACCGGCATCTTTCAGCGCTAGATCCACAGCCTTTTTAATATCGTCGCAAATATCCTCCGCCGGGCGCGGCGCATTGGTCTTCACCTTGCCCTCGCCCACAATTTTCATCTGATCGTCCACAACGCCGACGGCAATGTTCGTTCCGCCTAAATCAATACCGATTCTGTACATTTTGTCATAACTCCTAAAAAATAATATTTTATCCTCATTAAATGATTTATAATGAGCCCGTTATTCCTACCGCTTGTTAGGATGCAAAGATCTGTCACTTTTTGTTTTTTCCGCCAAAAGCCAAAGCCAATGTCCTTTCGACACGCAGGAATAACTGCGGCGCACAGTAAGGCTTTATTGTGCTGCCGCGCCCTCTTTTAAAACGGATCAACCTGCTCATGCTTCACCGCGGCACCGGCCGCGCCGTCGTCCATGCCAAGCTTTTGCAAAAGCTCCGCTGCGGCGTTGTAGCCCATTTTCTTCTGACGGTTGTTCATGGCCGCAACCTCAATCACCACCGCAAGATTTCGACCGGGCTTTACAGGAATCGTTACCGACACTACATCAAGACCTAAAATATTCATCGTTTCGGCATTCAAACCCATTCGGTCGTAAACCTTTTCGGGTTCCCAGTTTTCAAGATTGATCACCATGTCGATCTTTTCGGTCAATTTGATGGCGCCCATACCGAAAATGCGGCGGACGTTTACAATGCCGATACCGCGAAGCTCAATAAAGTGGCGGATATTTTCGGGTGCCGAGCCAACTAAGGATTTGGAAGAAACGCGGCGGATCTCCACCGCGTCGTCGGCAATCAGACGGTGGCCGCGCTTTACAAGCTCAATGGCTGTTTCGCTTTTTCCGATACCGCTGTCGCCGAGGATCAGAACACCTTCGCCGTAAACCTCGACCAGCACGCCGTGGCGCACCACGCGCGGCGCCAGGTGCACGTTAAGATAAGCAATGAGCGCCGACATAAAATCCGACGTTCCGTCACCGGTTCTCAAAACCGGTACCCCGTATTTTTTGGCTTGCTCTATCATGATTTCCGAAACCGGAAGATTTCTTGTGATAATCACCACCGGCGGCTTTGTTGAGAAAAAGTGCTTTATAATTTCCTTTTGCTCTTTTTCATCGTGATTGTGCAAAAAGCTGTCCTCACTTTTGCCGATGACCTGAATTCTTGTGTTGTCATAGTATTCGTAAAACCCGCTGAACTGAATGCCGGGCTTGTTGATCTCGGTGCTGGAAATGGTGATCTTCTCGCCGTCTTTCGGCATACAGATCGTTTGAAGGCCGAACTCTTTGATGATACTGCTCAGCTCGACTTTAAACTCGGTTTTCATATAAGCGCTCCTTTTCTTTTTTGAAACATCGCCCCGACAACACGGAAAATCTTCGGCATTGTCTTTTTGTTCACGTTTCATCTTCACAGCCGGATTTAAAACCTCTCGAAAAGGCATTCTTCAGAACAAGTGCCAAATCATGGACGGCCGTGTGCAAGACTTATTATACAATATATTTTCTGAAATTAATAGATATTCGACAAAAATTTTTAAATTTTTATTGAAAATTTAGGTTTCACCCTTTATAATGGACTTGTAAATTTAAAAATTATAACTGCCGCTCGCCGTGCATTCCGTTTTATTCGAATATTTTAGAAGCACTGCGCGCAAAACAGTTGGCAGATTGGAGCATTTAAAAATCTTATGAAACTTGGTATTGTCGGTCTCCCGAATGTTGGAAAATCCACCTTATTTAACGCAATCACCTCAGCCGGTGCCGGTGCGGCAAATTACCCTTTCTGCACCATTGAGCCGAACGTCGGCATGGTTACCGTGCCCGACAAGCGCCTCGATAAACTTGCCGAAATGTACGAACCGGAGAAATTCACGCCGGCCACCATTGAATTTGTAGACATTGCAGGTCTTGTAAAGGGGGCCTCCAAAGGCGAGGGTCTCGGCAACAAGTTTCTTTCCCACATTCGCGAGGTGGACGCCATTGTTCATGTTGTCCGCTGTTTTGACGACCCGAACATTGTTCACGTGGACGGCTCGGTTGATCCGAAAAGAGATATTGAAACCATCAATTTAGAGCTGATCTTTGCCGATATGGACATGGTGGAAAACCGCATTGCGCGCGTTTCCAAAATGATGAAGGGCGACAAAAGCCTTGCCGCAGAGGTTGACTTTTTAAAGCGGCTTTACGATCATCTGGAGTCCGGCAAACCGGCACGTTCCATGGAAAAGACCGAGGACGAGGAGCAGATGCTCAAAGAAGTATCCCTGCTTTCGGAAAAGCCGGTGATCTATGCTTGTAATATGAGCGAGGAAGAATTTTCCGGAGGCTTTCAAAATAATGATTACTATAAGACCGTGGCCGAAATTGCAAAAGCGGAGCAGGCCGACACCCTGCCCATTTGCGCGGAGCTGGAGGCGCAGATCTCTCAGCTGGAGCCGGACGAAAAAATGCTGTTTTTATCGGAGCTTGGACTGGAGCAGTCCGGCCTTGAACGCTTGATTCAAAAATGCTATGCTCTTTTGGGTCTGATCTCCTATCTCACTGCCGGAAAGCCGGAGGTGCGCGCCTGGACGATCAAAAAAGGCACCAAAGCACCGCAGGCGGCCGGAAAAATCCACACCGATTTTGAGCGCGGCTTTATCCGTGCCGAAGTGGTTTCTTTTGACGACCTCATGGCGGCCGGAAACATGACCGCCGCAAAGGAAAAGGGCCTTGTGCGAAGCGAGGGCAAGGACTATGTCATGCAGGACGGCGACATTGTGCTGTTCCGGTTTAATGTTTAAAAGATGATTTCGGCTTTAAAAACGGCCGGCAGGCTCTTTTTAGAGGATTTAAAGCGTTTTCGGCGCGAGATTCTTATTGCGCTGATCGCGGCCGCGGCCTTGCAGCTGATCTTCGGCAAGGTCTGTTTTACAAGAATTCTTTTTGGGCTTCCCTGCCCTTTTTGCGGCTTTACAAGAGCGGCGGCGCTTTCGGCCGTGTTCCGATTTTGGGAGGCATTTTGCCTGCAGCCCATGCTGTTTCCCTTTGCCGTACTTTTGGCACTGCTGATCTTAAAGCGCTATTTCGGCTTGAAATTTCTACGCTTTGTCATTCTCCCTTATTTATGCGCTTTTACAGTGGGTGTTCTGGCACTTTACTTTTATCGGCTGTTTTGGGTATTTCCGCCAAAAGCACCGGTAATTTACGACGGTAACAATCTTTTTAAAGATGTTATAAATTTTATTCATTTTTTACAGGAGGGTACCTAAATGGACAACCAACAGAATCCGCAGACTCAGAACAATCAACCGCAGGAGCAGTTCAACCCGAACAACATTCCTCCGCAGCCGCCGGTTTTTACACAGCCGCTCGCACCGGTCATGGATGTTAAAACCTGGGTCCTCACCAAGCTTGTTCTGTTGATTCCCTGTGTGAACATTATCATGCTGTTTGTATGGGGCTTCAGCAAGACCGAGAATCCGAACCGCTCAAACTACTGCAAAGCAGAACTTATTTGGATGGCCATCGGCATCGGCATCAGCATTCTGCTCACCATCATTTTCACTGCTGCCGGTATCAGCCTTTTCAGCAGTCTTGCGAGAAGCGCCGCTTACGGCGGTTTCTAAAAGCCTGCGCTTAAGTTTAAAGCGAACGAGCTTTTTTGAGTTTTCGCATTAAAAACTACTTAACAGCACTTCTTTTGGCGGCGGACAACATAAGATTTTTAAATTTTTGTTGTCTGCCGCCTTTTTTAATCCAGAGAAAAGTTTTCAAAAGACTGTATACCTCGATTTATTAATTTGATACTTTAACTTTTAACATTGCCAAAAAAGAGCCTTGTTTTGAAAAAAATTTTTTTCGCAAAAAGGCCTGAATATAAAAATACCCCTTATAAAAGGAGAATATTTTATGAAAACTATTTTTAAAGATTTCGGAATTATGATTGACTGCTCGCGTAATTCTGTGCCAAGCGTGGAAACGCTCAAGCGGTTCATCCCATTGGTTGCCGGCATGGGCTACAACAGCTTACAGCTTTACACCGAGGACACCTTTGAGGTGGAGGGTCACCCCTACATCGGTCATCAGCGCGGCCGCTATTCCATTGAGGATTTAAAAGAGCTGGACGTCTTTGCCGAAAAGCACGGCGTGGAGATGATTCCCTGCACGCAGGCGCTCGCGCACCTGAACGCCGTTCTGACCTGGCCGAAATATGCAGAGCTTCGCGATTACGCCGATATTCTGCTGATCGGTGAAGAAAAGACCTATGCGCTTTTGGACGATATGTTCCGCACCCTGCGCCACTGCTTTAAAAGCCGCCGTATTCACATCGGCATGGACGAGGCGCACATGGTGGGACTTGGCAAATATTTGGATCTTCACGGATATCAGAACCGCTTTGAAATCTTATCAAACCACTTAAAGCGCGTGATCGAGATCGCAAAAAAATACGATTTTGAGCCGATGATGTGGAGCGATATGTTCTTCCGCCTTTTGTCGCACGGTCAGTATGCCTGGGACGGCAAACCAATCAGCGAAGATATTAAAAAGCTCGTGCCGAAAGAGGTTGATCTGGTTTATTGGGAGTATTTCGGCCGCAAAAAGGCATCTTATCAAAAAATGTTCCGCGGTCATAAGGAATTCGGGAATAATATCTGGTTCGCCGGCGGTGCCTGGTGCTGGTCCGGGCTTGCACCCTCCAACGCTTTCGGCATTGCCACCATGCGCGCAAGCATTGCCGCCTGCAAGGACGAAGGTATTGACCGCTATTTTGCCACTCTTTGGGGCGACGACAGCGGCGAATGCTCCATTTTCTCCATGCTGCCCTCTCTTTTCTATGCAGCGTCTTTGAACCGCGGCGTTACCAAAATGGCCGATATCAAAGCACAGTTTGAAGAATACATCGGCATTCCGTTTGACAAATTTATGCTGGTGGACTTAAAAGAAACCTTCCTGCCGCCCACCAACCGCGGCAAGTTCTGGCTGTTCAACGATCCGTTTGCGGGTCTTTTGGACACCACGGTGGACGAAAAAGCCATTCGCACAAAATACAAAAGCGCCGCACGCAGTCTTTCAAGACTGTGCGATCACCCGGAATACGGTTATTTATTCAGCTGTATGAAGGCTTACGCCGAGGCGATCACCGCCAAAGCAGATCTCGGCGTTCGCACAAGAAAAGCTTACGGGGAGGGCGACCGCGAGGCGTTGAAGGATTTGATCGACGACTACAAAAAAGCGGAAAAGAAAATCCGCAATTTCCACGAAGCATTCTATAAAATGTGGATGATCGAGCGTCATCCGAGCGGCTTTGACATTCAGGATCTGCGTATTGGCGGACTGCTGCAGCGCATGGCCTCCTGCCGCCGCAGAATTACGGACTATTTAGAGGGGCGCGTGGGCGAAATTCCCGAGCTTTGCGAACCGATGCTGGACTATTGGGATCGTCCGGAGGAGGAATGGCGCTCACCGGCCGGCCTCAACTCCTGGGACAGCATCACCTCCAGAAATATAATGTCTCACCTGTTCTTTGGCTGATTACTTTAATAAAGAAACAGTTTCTTGCGGCGGCGCGCAGTGGATTGCTTTTGCGCGCCGCCCGAATTTTCGCTTTTAAACCGCGAACGCCGCGCGGCATTTTGGCGGTTTGATGTTTTGGCGATTTAATGTTTTGGTGGTTCGGTGCTTTTGCGGCACGAATTTTGAAAACGCGGCGGTACTCCGACAGTTCGACAGTTCGGCGGCACGAATTCTTTGAAAAAGTGCGCGATGGTATTCCGACAGCTCGACAGTTCGGCGGCACAAAATTCTGAAAAAACGCACGATGTTCCGAAAATTTGACAGTTCGGCGGTTTGGCGCCTTAAAATTTTATTGCTAAAGTTCTCCGACTTTGGCGCACAATGCTATTGATTCAAAGGTGTGAATGGAAAATGAAAATATACAATCTCGGTTCTTTAAACATTGACTATGTTTATGCAGTCGATCATTTTGTTGCTGCCGGAGAGACCCTCTCGTCCGACCGGTTGGATACCTTTCCGGGCGGCAAGGGTCTAAACCAATCCATTGCACTGGCAAGAGCCGGTGCAACGGTGATCCACGGCGGTATTTTGGGCGAAAACGGCGCGTTTTTAAAAGAGCGGCTGAAGGCTTCTCTTGTGGACGTTTCAAAGATCAAAACTGTAAAAAGCAGCTGCGGCCACGCGATCATTCAGGTGGATAAAAACGGGCAGAACTGCATTCTTCTGTTTGCCGGATCCAATCACCTGATTGACGACGCTTATATTGATGAATTTTTGAAAGACGCCGCAAAAGACGACATTTTGCTGCTTCAAAATGAGATCAGCGGGCTTGCCACGGCTTTTGACCGCGCGAACTTAAAGAAAATGCAGATCGCTTTTAATCCGTCGCCCTACCGCGACGAGTTGAAACAATTGCCTTTAAACACCGTCAAGTGGTTTTTCTGCAACGAGATCGAGGGCGAGGCGCTGTTTGGCAGCAGCGACCCTAAAAAAATGGTGGAAAGCTTTTTGTCGCAGTATCCCGAAAGCGTGCTGATTCTAACGCTTGGAAGTGCCGGCAGTATGTATGCCGACAAGGAAAAGACCTTTTTCCAACCGGCCTTTAAAGTGCAGGCGGTAGACACCACTGCCGCAGGCGACACCTTCACCGGCTATTTTTTAAGCGAAATTGCAAAGGGCAGCACGCCGGAAAAAGCCATGGAAACAGCCACAAAAGCTTCTTCCGTGACCGTTTCAAGAAAGGGTGCATCGGATTCGATTCCCTATTTTTCCGAGCTTAACGACTGATAAATTGTCGAGTTTCCCGGGCAAAACCGGCAAAAATTGCGGCCTTCTCCCAAAAGAACCGCCGGAAATCTTGACAAATTTGCGGAACTTATATATAATAGAAAGGCTGGCGTAATATCATAAAATTCGCCGCCGGAAAGAATCTGTTCCGGCAAATTCCGGTCGGAGCAAATTTTGCGCCGATAACTGAAAGGATTGACTTTAAAAATGGCTAAACAAATTGTGGTTACCCCCGAAGGCCTTAAAAAATTAGAGGATGAGCTGGAATATTTAAAAACACAAGCGCGCACCGACATTGCGGAAAAAATTAAAATTGCCCGCGGTTTCGGTGACCTTTCCGAAAACAGCGAATACGACGAGGCCAAAAACGAGCAGGCCAAAATCGAAGCAAGAATTACTGACCTTGAAGTCATGCTCAAAAACGTGAAGGTGATAAACGACAGCGAGATCACCAACGACAAAGTCATGCTGGGCGTGAGCGTTACCGTGCGCGATCTGCAAAAAGACGCCGAGGTGACCTTTAAAATCGTGGGTACGGCCGAAGCGGACGCCAAAAAAGGCATGATCTCCGACGAATCCCCCATTGGCATGGCTTTGGTGGGTCATTCTGTGGGCGAAACCGTGATTGCCGAGGCACCGCGCGGCGAGCTGAAATTTGAGATTTTGGATATTAAAAGATAAAAACCATTAGGAGTGTTTAAAAAATGGCAGACGTTAAGAAGGATGCAGAGATCCTTGAGCCTACCGCCGAAGAACTGAACGAAATATTAAAGGTGCGCCGCGAAAAGCTGAGCAATCTGCAAAAAGACGGCAAAGACCCCTTTACCATTACCAAATACGATGTAACCCACACAGCGGCCGGGGTTTTAAATAACTACGACACGCTGGAGGGCAAAACCGTAAGAATTGCCGGCCGTATTATGAGCCGCCGCATTATGGGCAAGGCCAGCTTCTTCCATTTGCAGGACGAAAGCGGCAAAATTCAGCTTTATATCCGTCGCGACGACGTTGGCGACGAGGCCTATGCTGCCTTTAAAAAGTTTGACATCGGCGACATTGTGGGCGTGGAGGGCTTTGTTTTCAAGACCCGCACCGAGGAGATCTCGGTGCACACCACCGGCATTTTGCTGCTGAGCAAGTCCTTACTGCCGCTGCCTGAAAAATATCACGGATTAAAGGACAATGACCTGCGCTACCGTCAGCGGTATGTGGATCTCATTGTAAACCCCGAAGTTCGCGATACCTTTTATAAGCGTTCCATGATCTTAAAAGAGATCCGCGCTTATTTGGACGAAAAGGGCTTTTTGGAGGTGGACACCCCCATTTTGGTGCCGCTGGAAATCGGCGCCGCCGCCCGTCCTTTTAAGACCCACCACAACACGCTGGACATGGATATGTACCTGCGCATTGAAACCGAGCTTTATTTAAAGCGGTTGATCGTGGGCGGTATGCACAAGGTT
>CADAVL010000035.1 GCA_902791335.1 Oscillospiraceae bacterium | reverse complement strand
GGATTTTTTGCGGCTGTATCATTTCACGCCGCAGAAAAATCCGTCGGGTTCGCTTATCAAAATATTATATTTGGGGGCGTAAAGGTTTCGACAGGAGCGTTGAAGATCGGGAAGCGAGTAGCGGTGCGGAACCGCTTTAAAAGCCGCAATTTTTTAAAATTAAACGACAACAATAAAGTTGCTCTTGCTGCTTAATTAAAGCAGCCGTCCAACCCCGAAGTACCGCGGTCGGGGAAGGGCGTCATTTAGCGGTGAACGTGAATGCCGGACTGCTCCGTCCGACATCATGATCTTGGAGCTACCGTAGCCAGAAAGCCTGTTGTTCGGCGTTTGGCGAGGGGAATCTAAAAAGAACAACTGCACTCGGAGAAACCCTTTCGGAGATACTTTTGGACACGGGTTCAATTCCCGTCGCCTCCACCATTGTATTATAATCCGAACCTTTGCGGTTCGGATTTGGAGTGTAAATCTCCACCAAGAAAAAAGGACTTAGCATACGCTAAGTCCTTTTTTCTTGGTGGAGACGAGTGGGCTCGAACCACCGACCCCTTGCATGTCAAGCAAGTACTCTAACCAGCTGAGCTACGCCTCCGAATATTCGATTTTTCTGCGCTATTCAAGCACCTCAAATATACTACCACATTTCAAAGCACATTGCAACAGTTTTTTTCGGGTTTTGCATATTTTTTTGGAGCAATTCTCTTAAAATAACAATATAGCGGCGCAAAAGAGATTGCTTTTGCGCCGTTGAAAAACCATTAAGTGTGGCCGAATTCTATTTTTTGGTGCAATGCGTGAAGGCCTTTATTTTAAAAGTACCTCAATGACCGGCACCACGGTGTGCGGCTTTACGGCAGGCAGGTGGAATACCACCAGATCATCACCCGAATCCGCGCCGAAATTGCTGAAATGCCCCGAACCACCGATCGTGAACGGCACTTCACTGGCGTCGTTTAAAAACTGCGCGTAACGAATTTTGTCGGCAAGGCCGTGCATTTCAAGAAATGCAAAGGGATATTCCTGCAAATGAATATAAAGGCGCTTGCCGTCCTCGCTTTGGGTAAGCCGCGTGCCCTGCGGAGTCTTGAATTCCGGCTCGGCCATGGTGCAGCCGTAAATAGAACGGCTGTTATATTTCATCCATTCGGCGTATTCTTTCAAAGCGGCCTCGGCGCGGTAGTCCAGATAACCGCGGCCGGTCGGACCGACGTTCATGATCAGGTTGCCGCCGATCGACACGGTGTTAATCAGCAGATTGATCAGCATTTCGGGCGATTTCCAGGTTTGCTCGTCGCGGAAGTACCCCCACGAGCCGGAGAAGGTCTGACAGGCTTCCCAGGTTACAAGATTGCCGTCCCGGTCGGTTACCCATTTGCTCGGCTGGAACTGCTCCGGCGTCCAAAGGTCGGCCTCCAGGTCGGTGCGGTTGTCAATGATAATGCCCGGTTGAAGCTTTCTTGCAAGTTTCAGAAGTTCTTCGGCTTCCCACTGTGCGGCTGTTTTGCCGCCACCGTAGCGCATCCAGGAGTGATAACCGGGGTTTGTTTTGTTTTGATCCTCATCGCCGTAGGAAAAATCAAACCACATAATATCAATTTTTCCGTAGCCGGTCAAAAGCTCCTCTACCTGATTCCGCATATACTGAGCGTATTTGTGCATATCGCGGTCCTTGTCCTGCGCTTCGGCATTTTCGTCATCGCGGCGCGGGTGGTAAATATCAATGGGAAAATCCGGGTGGTGCCAGTCGATCAGCGAATAGTAAAAGCCGATTTTCAGTCCCTCGGCGCGGAAAGCGTCCACATATTCGCGCACAAGATCACGGCCGTAGGGGGTGTTCATCACGTTGTAATCGGTGTATTTCGTGTCAAAAAGGCAAAAGCCCTCGTGGTGCTTTGTGGTCAGCACGGCGTATTTCATGCCGGCGGCTTTGGCCGCACGCGCCCACGCGCGCGGATCGCAGAGGTCGGGATCAAAGTTTTCAAAATAAGTATTGTATTTGTCTTCCGGTATTTTTTCGTAGGATTTCACCCACTCGTGCCGCGCCGGTAAAGCGTATAGGCCAAAATGAATGAACATACCAAAGCGGTCGTGGCGGAACCATTCGGTATCGCCGGGGGTCTTGCGGATCAGATAGCTTGACATCGTATATCGCTCCTTTTAATGAAAAAAACTTACATGCCTTGACTTCTATTTGATGATACCATATAATCAAATCAAAGAGAATGAAATTTATAATTAATTTATGGAGATTTAAATATGAAATTCAAGCACAATCCGCTGTTATCAAAGGCTATGAACAGATACAATATGAATATTTTGGATTGCTGCCACTGTGTGCTGGACGATTCGTGGCGCTCCAAAAACGCCTGCGCCGGCTTTACAAGAATTTATTATGTCATCGACGGCAGTGCTTTTTTGCACCTGAAAGACGAAACAATCAAAATGCGGCCGAATCACATTTATATCCTGCCAACGGGTCTTAATTTCGGCTATGAATGCGAAAAGTCGCTCGAAAAAGTGTTTATCCATGCAAAACTCTGCGATCGCGGCGGCAATGACACGTTGGCGGCGGTGAATCGGTGCGTGGTGTTTGACGAAATGGAGACGGAAATCAATACCGTAAAAAAACTTATCAAATCGGGGGATACTTTGTCTGCGCTCAGGTTGAAAGCGTTTCTTTTTGATCGACTGACGGCGGCGCTCGAAAAGGGCGGTGGTTCTCTTGGCAAGATTCGCGAATACAGCGCGCTGACGACCTCGGCCATTCGTTTTATAGAAGAAAATCTGCATTCCGACCTTACCGTGCGTGACATCAGCCGCAGCCTGTACGTTTCCGAAAGCCATTTGAATAAGGCGTTTAAAGAGGAGCTTGGTGTAACGCCCGGGAAATATGTCAGCAATAAAATTTTACTTCGTGCCGAGGAGCTGCTGCGCCGCACAACCGAATCGGTTCGCTGTATCTCGGAGCAATTGGGCTTTTGCGATCAGTTCTATTTTTCGCGCTGCTTTTCGGCGTGCTACGGTGTTTCCCCACTGCAATACCGCAAAAATCTCTCGCACGAGGGCGCACTGCCGCCGGAATGATGTTTGTTTGCGCTTTATGCTGTGCTAAGCTTAGTGTCGGCCTTTATAAAATGCGGTAGTTTTCGCGCCGCGCGCCCGCCCGAAGGGCGGCGCCCTTGCCCGAAAAGCGGAACGCTTTCCGGGCAAGGCGAGCAGCGGCCCTCCTTCGGAAGGGCCGCTGCTGCGCGCGGCGCGAAAGCTACCGCATTTTATAAAGGCCGCCCTTAAAAGAACCAACCCATTTTAAAACACAAACAATTTCACCCGATGAAGCGTCGTCTGCCCGTTTTTTGCGGCGGCCCTACTTCATCGGGTGCAGTTTTTAAAAATTAAAAATTTTGTCCTTCAAAGATATTCCTTTGGTATCAACGCTTCCAGCGCCGCCATTTGCTCGGCCGTGGGGGAGGGGGTGTCTTTTAAAGGAAACGGTAGATTCATCGCGTCGTATTTGGAAACACAAAGCTTTTTAAAGGGCAGCAGCTCGATCTTTTGCACGTTTTTGTGCGCTTTTGCCACCGCACACAACGCCTCAACGGAAGCCTTTGTATCGTTTTTTCCTGGAATAATCACCTGCCGCAGAACGGTGGGAATTCCTGCATTTAAAAGATATTCCAAAAATTCGTCCACGCGCGCTTTTTCCATGCCGGTATAAGCCTTGTAATCGGCCGCATTTGTGTATTTGTAATCCAGCAGTACAAGATCACATTTTTTCAGTAACGCCTTTGCAGCGGCGTTTAAAATGCAGCCGGAGGTATCCAGCGCCGTGTGAATGCCATCGTTTTTGCAAAGGGTAAAAAGCTCCTGCAAGAATTCCGCCTGCAAAAGCGGTTCGCCGCCCGATACCGTTACACCGCCCGTTTTGCCAAAGTAGCTTTTTTGGCGCAGTATCTTGTGAAAAAGCTCCTCTGCCGTCACTGTACTGCCGCCGTCCGCCGCCCAGGTTTCGGGATTGTGACAGCAAATACAGCGCAAAGGGCACCCCTGCAAAAACACCACCGCGCGCACGCCCGGCCCGTCCAGCGTGCCAAGGCTTTGAAAGGAGTTTATTTTTCCAAGCATGTAAGATTCCTCGCTGTCTTCCTGCGTTTCCGCGGTTTAAAAAAATCAAATACTTTCGTGGAACGTGCGCGAAATGACCTCACGCTGTTGTTCGCGCGAAAGCTTGCAGAAATTTACCGCATAGCCGGAAACACGAATGGTCAGATTCGGGTATTCTTCGGGGTGTTCGTAAGCTTTCAGCAGTGTTTCGCGATTCATTACATTCACGTTTAAATGGTGCGCGCCGTTTAGGAAATATCCGTTTAAAATGCTCACAAGATTATTTACACGGTCGCCTTCGGTGCGGCCGAGGGCGCTCGGCACAATGGAAAAGGTGTTGGAAATACCGTCACGCGCACTGGAGTAAGGCAGCTTTGCCACCGAATTCAGCGAGGCGATCGCGCCGTTTTGTTCGCGGTTGTGCATGGGGTTGGCGCCCGGCGCAAACGGCTCACCGGCGCGCCGTCCGTCGGGCGTTGCACCGGTCTTTTTGCCGTAGGTCACGTTGGAGGTGATCGTCAGCACCGAAAGCGTGTGCACAGCGTTTCTGTAAGCCTTGGTTTTTGAAAGCTCTTTTTCAATTTCAATCAGCAGCGATGCCGCGATCGAGTCCACGCGGTCGTCGTCGTTGCCGAATTTCGGAAAGTCCCCCTTTATATCAAAATCGGTAATCACGCCGTTTTCGTTTCTTATGGGGTGAACCTCGGCGTATTTTAAAGCGGAGAGGGAATCGGTGATGACCGAAAGACCGGCCACGCCGAACGCCATTAACCGCTCGGGCGCGGTGTCGTGAAGTGCCAGCTGCACCTTTTCATAGGCGTATTTGTCGTGCATATAGTGAATGCAGTTCATGGTGTTTACATAAAGGCGGCAAAGCCATTTTAAGTAAATGCGAAACCGCTGCATGACATCGTTGTAGCTCAGCGTATCGCCCGACATCACCGGCATCTGCGGCCCCACGCGCGTGCCAAACACATTGTCAATACCGCCGTTCATAGAAAGCAGTAAAAGCTTTGCAAGATTGGTTCTTGCACCAAACAGCTGGGTCTGCTTGCCCACCTGCATGGCCGAAACACAGCAGGCAATCGCGTAGTCGTCGCCGTAGACCGCGCTCATCAGATCGTCGTTTTCGTATTGGATCGCGTCGGTTTCAATGGAAATCTTCGCGCAGAAATTTTTAAAAGGTTCGGGCAGGCGATAGCTCCAAAGAACGGTCAGATTCGGTTCGGGCGCACTGCCGAGGGTCCGCAGCGTGTTAAGTATGCGGTAGGAGGATTTGGTCACTAAGGTGCGGTTGTCCATAGCCATGCCGCCGATACTCTCGGTGATCCACATGGGATCGCCGCCAAAAAGCGCATTGTATTCCGGCGTGCGCAGGTGCCTTGCCATGCGTAGCTTTAGTACAAGATCGTCCAAAAGCTCCTGTGCGCCCTCCTCAGTCAGAAGCCCGCTTTTTAAGTCGCGCTCAATATAGATATCAAAAAATGTGCTGGTTCTGCCAAAAGACATCGCCGCGCCGTTTTGCTCCTTGTTGGCGGCAAGATAGCCAAAATAGGTCCATTGAATGGCTTCTTTCGCTGTGGCGGCAGGCAGGGAGATATCGCAGCCGTAGGACTGCGCCATTTGTTTCAGCTCTTTTAAAGACGCGATCTGCGCTTGCAGCTCTTCCAAAGTTCGGATCACACCGTCGGACATATCACTGTCAAAAAGGGCTTTGCGGTCTTTTTCCTTTTCTTCAATCAAACGATCTACGCCATAAAGCGCAATGCGGCGGTAATCGCCGATAATGCGGCCGCGGCCGTACGCGTCGGGAAGTCCTGTTAAAAGCGCGCAGTGCCGCGCGGCTTTCATCTCGTCGGTGTAAACGTGAAAAACGCCGTCGTTGTGGGTGGTGCGGTATAAAAACTCCTGCTCAATTTTGTTAGAAAGCTTGTAGCCGTAGGCCTCGCAGGCGGCGCGTGCCATACGAATACCGCCAAAGGGGTTTACGCCGCGTTTCAGCGGTTCGTCGGTCTGAAGCCCCACGATCAGCTCGGAATCCTTATCAAGGTATCCCGGCTTATAAGCGCAAATGGTGGAAACGGTTTCGGTGTCAACATCCAATACGCCGCCGTTGTCACGTTCTTTTTTCTGAAGCGCCTTTAATTTTTCCGTTAATCTTTGCGTTCTCTTAGTAGCACCGCACAAAAAAGCTTCGTCGCCGAGATAGGGCGTGTAGTTGTTCATAATAAATCCGCGCACGTCAATGGTGTGTTGCCATTCGCCGCCGTGGAATCCTTGCCACTGTTTAAAATCCATGTTTTTCTGCTCCTAATATTCAATAAATTGTTCGTGCATTCGTCGCATAGATCTTTATGTGTCGCATGGATCTTTATGCGCTGCAAAGATTTTTAAGCGCTGCGTAGATCTTCATGAAAAGCGCCGCGCCGCGGTTGCGGATACCCAAAGACCATTGCAGAAAATTTTCACAATATATATTGCAAAATTTTGAAAAGCACTACTATATGTTGTATATTCTAACGGTTATGGGCAGAATTGTCAATAGAGAAAACACAAATTATAGGGGTTTATAAAAGTTAATGTTTTAACAAGTGAAAATTTGTTGAATTCATCAGTAAAAATAAAGTCAATCACGTTGCGAATGGCAGGCATTTATAATTTTTAAATGAAAAGCGTAAAACACAAAATAAACTGAAAACAAAAAAGTACAGACGCTCCGTTTTTACACAGATACGTCTGTACTTTTTAATTGTTAGAATTCAAACTTTCTTTAAAAGAAGTAATTTCAATTATTTCTTAAGAGTCGCTTTGATGCAGGCAGCCATCTTATCCTTGGCCTGAGTTACCAGGTTGGAGATGTCGCCGCCGGCAATAACCTTCGGAATAACGCCGCTTTCGGTCAGAGCAAGGGTATCGGTGTCGGAAGTAGAGAATTTACCAACTTCGCAGCAGATATCGCCTTCGAGTAACTTGTCGGTGTATTTCTTGTCGGTCTTGCTCATTGCGTTGGAATCCTGAACCGGATCGGTATAAGCGGAGCGGAAGATATCCCAGGCAAGGGCCACATTGATGCCCTGCTTGCTGCCGGCGCAAACTGCGGTCAGCCAGCCGGTAGGATACTTCTTGTTTCTGCCGCCGAGCGGCACCTCAACAATACCGATGTTGTCCTTAGAACGGTTGAAAGCGGAAGAAGACTTCACGTCTTTTGCTATGTCAACGTATTTGGAGGTTTCCTCGCAGAACATATAAGCGGAACCCTTAAGCATGGTATCATAAGAGTTGTATGCGTGTGCGGAGTCAACCGGCTCTGCCAGCGGCTTGCTGCCTCTGAACAGTTTCTGCATCTGCTTTAAGCCGTTGATGTAAGCGGTAGAAGTGATGTTCTGGGTGTATTTACCGTTGTGAACGGTTACAACCGGAGCGCCGTAGGCAAGGTTGGTACCACGGCCTCTGAAGGAGTTCGAAAGGAAGTATTTGCCGCTGCTCGGATCGGTCAGGCGTTTGCCCATGCTTTCAATCTTGCTCCAGGTCCATTTACCTTTTTGGGCAAGCTTGCGCGGGTCGTTGCCGCCGGAGAAACCGGCATCGGACATTGCCTTCTTGTTGTAATAAATTACATACGGGAAAGCAGAGTTGAAGTTACAGGTGCCATACAGCGCCTTCTTGTAGTAGAAATAAGAGCTCTTGTTGAGGTCGATACCGCCGGCAGTCGGATTATTGTTATCCATTAAGTCGCCGGTTCTCAGTGTGGGCAGAAGATTCTGATAAATCTTGTCGATAGCGCAAGCCGGGAACATGGAACCGTGCGCATAGCAGATGTCGTACGGTTTGCCGGCAGACATTGCCTGAGCAACCTGCTGGTTGTAAGTACCAAACTTCAGAGTCTTTAGGGTGATTTTACAGTTGTACTCGGTTTCAAAAGCAGCAATCGTTCTCTTGAAGGACTGGGTGTTGTACTGACCTTCTTCGGTGATGGCCATGGTAAAGGTCTTGCCGCCAAAGTCGAGGTTCTGAACCTTACTGTTACCGGAGGTAACCTTTAAGTCCTTAACAGCAGCGGTAATAGTCTTACCTTTGTTGCCGCCGGTCGTGCCGCTCTTGGAAGTATTGCCGCCGATCTGTTTACGGCTGACAGTGGAGATAGAACCGGTCGATTTGCTGTTTGTACCGGTCTGTTTGGATCCGGCTTTGGAATTTGTTTTGCCCGAGGTCTTGGAAGCATTGCTTCCGGCGCCGGACTCGTTCTGGTCTTGCGTGCTGACGGTAATTGCCTGATCGGAGCCGTTGTTGCCCTGCGAAGTAGTAGAAGAATTATCATTCTTTCCGCAAGCAACAAAGCTAACGGTCATTGCAAGTACAATCAGTAACGCGATGAGTTTTTTTGCCATGTTTGAAATTTCCTCCTTATAAAAGATTTCAACTGTATTATACAATAAATAAATTCTCTCGTCAATAATTAATATGAAAATTTAACAAGATTATGAAGAAAAAATGAAAGATTTAACCATTAATTACCATTCTATCCAAACCCGACTGGTAGTATTGCACAAAAAGAAATTTTAACTTTCGACAAGTTGCACAATTTAAAAGCAGATACAAATTTTCTCAATTCTCATAATTTCGTAAATATTCGTTTTTGCAAAATTTCAGCGCTTTGCAATGTGCGAAATAACCGGTTTACAAAGCGGTTTCCTCGGTGCGCTTCCAATAAATTTCGTTTTGTCTGCATTCGGTCGCGACTGCGCCGTTTTTTTGCAAATCAGATAAAAAAGACCGCACGGTACTGCCCACCATGGAGAGCGCCGCAAAATCGCAGTTCATTGAGCGATCGTCCAAAAGCCCTTTCAAAAGGCTTTCAAAGGTCAAGGGTGCCGTCAGCTTGTTTAATATATCGCCCGCAATGCCCCGAACCGCTTCAATATTGCGCTCGCAAAGGCATAATAGCTCGGCTTTGGATAAAAGCGGCTCGGTGTGCGACGGCACAAAAATGCCCTCAGGCAAGTCTTTAAAGCTTTCAATGGTTTCAAGATAAAGCTTTGGCGAAATCAGATAGGTAACATAGCTTTTTTGCATCACGGCTTCAGAAGCGATGCTGTCCGCCAAAAAATAAACGCCGTCGTCGGTTTTATAGCCGACCATGCCCATGGTGTGGCCGGGCAGGGGAAAGAAACTGAGGCCTTTCGGCAACACCTCCTTCTGCAAGAACTCCGCGTGGCTCGGCTCGGCCAAAAAGAAGTGACGGGTCAGCTCCTTTGACGGATAGGCGCCGTACAGCATAATGGGGTTTAAAAGCGGAAAACAAAGCGCTTCGCATTCAATTTTGGGGCAGTAAATGCGGCAGCCGGTGGTTTCCTCCATGTAGGCGTTGCCGCCGACGTGATCGGCGTGGCAGTGGGTGCAGAACACCGCAGTGATGTGAAATCCTGCCTCGGTTGCGGATCTTAACACGCGCTTTGCAATGCGGCCGTCGTTGCCCGAGTCGATCAGCACGGCGTTATTATCGGCGTAGTTATAAAGGCCGATTTTGGTGGGGGTGTCAATGTAATAAGTATTACCACGTAATTTCTTTAATTCAAACATCTTTACTTTCACTTTCTTAAAGTTTGCCGCATATTTATCTCTTTACTTATATATTATATACAAAATTTGAAATTTGGTCAAGGACTGCCACAAAAGGTTTTACGGCTTTGCGAAAAGCCTCCCCAAGTGCAAAGACGCGCGCCCGAAGGGAATTTTTAAAACGCTGTTTTAAAAATTCAAAGCCCCCAGGGTTTTAAGAATGCTTTTGTGTTTGGCGGTGCTCGGCGGTGGGTGTTTTCGTGGAAGTTTCATAAAAGGTGGGGACTTTGGCGCCGCCGCTCCTTTTTGGAGGGCGGCGCCATTCGGGCGCGCATTGTACCAAAAGCACCTACTTTATAAAAGGCGTCATAAAAGGCGCGTAGTTTTCTTGCAGCTATGGGGCAGACAAAAATTACGGCCGAACGGTGGCCTACGAAGATGCACTGCCGGCCGACCCGGCACCTTGATTGCATTCTTTGCGGTATTGCAGGGGCGAAAGCCCCTTGTAGCGCTTAAAAATTCTGCAAAAGTAGTTTGTGCTTTCAAAGCCTGCCGCCGCGGCAATTACGCCGACGGAATAATGCTCGTTTCGCAGCAGCGCGCAGGCGCGGTTGACCTTCAGCCGATTCATATATTCCACCGGAGTGTAGCCGGTGTGCTTTTTGAAAATGCGGCATAAATAAACCTCCGAAATGCCTAACTGTCGGCTGACCTCGTCTACATAAACATTCTTCGGCGCGCTGAGCAGGCGCATGGCGTGGCTGATAATGCTGTAAGCTTTTTCATTCGGTTCAATGCCGTGGCCTGCGTAGGGACTGAGCTTTAAAAGCAGATCATAAAGCTTTAGACTCAGCGCCTTGTAAGCGCTTGGATCGGCTTTTAGCTCCAAAAGCTCCCGATAGGCCGCTTCAAATTCCACCGAACGGTCCACCTCGGCCGAAAAGGCCTCTCCGAAAAAGCTGTGCATTCCGCAGCCGCCGAAGGTGATATAAAGCGTTTTCCAAATGCCGCTTTCGGCGTGATATTCGTGCGGCGTGCCGGGCGGAAGATAATAGACCGTGCCGCTTTTTAAAGATAAAGCCTTGCCGTTGAGCAACGCCTCGCCGCACCCTGAAAGAGTATAGAGCAGTTGGTGGTCGTCAATGCCCAAGGGTCTGTGGACCGGAGGCTGAAAGGAGGCGGTGCCAATGGTGGAAACCCAAAAGGGCAGGGTCTTTTCTATTCTCGTGGCAAAGCCCTCGTAACCGGATATTTTGATTTTCAGGGTTTCTTTTGTCGCCATTTCGTGTTACAGCTCCGTTTCTTTAAAAATCCAATCTGCCAATATTATAACGGCTGCCGATTTCAATGTCAATATTGTGCTAAAAAAGTTTGAAAATATGCCATTGCAAAGTGGCGTCACTGCTTGTATAATCAAGATAGAAACCCTTGATTTTTAAAAATTGATTTGGGAGTGAAAAATGTATGGAAAAATACAATGATCTTTCTTTGGTAAGCGAAAACCGCCAGCCGCCGCGCGCGTACTATATTCCGGAGAAAACGGCTTCGGACGCTATGGCACCGCGTGAAAAGGATACCGGGAGCTACAAGTCTCTTTGCGGCGAGTGGGGCTTTCAGTATTTCGAAACCCCTTTGGATCTTCCAAACAATTTTGAAAATTTCGAACCGACCGACACGCTGCCGGTGCCGTCCTGCTTTGAATGCTACGGCTACGGCCGGATTCAGTATACCAATATCAACTACCCGTTCCCTTACAATCCCCCTTACACACTTTCCAAAAATCCGGTGGGCGTTTACAGCCGCGATTTTGAACGGCCGCAAGGTGCACGCATTTATATTGTTTTCGAGGGCGTCAGCAGCTATTTCGAGCTGTATATCAACGGCGCTTATGTCGGTATGAGCCGCGGCAGCCATTTGGTTTCCGAGTTTGATATTACAAAATTTTTGAAACCGGGTAAAAACACCGTGACCGCGGCGGTGTATACCTGGAATGTTGAAAGCTATCTTGAAGATCAGGACTGTTTCCGCTATCACGGTATTTTCCGCGAGGTGTATTTGCTTTCAAGGCCGAAAGATCATTTGCGAGATGTTTTCCTAAAGCCGCAGCCGGACGGCGAGATCACCGTGGAATGCGATTTTGTCGGCGAAACGCTGCCTTTAAAGATTGAGCTGTTCGAGCCCGGTGGCGCCAAGGTTCAAAGAATCGAAAACCCTTTAAAATGGAGCGCCGAAACCCCCTATCTTTACGGCGTGCTCATCAAAGCCGGCGAGGAATATATTTACAAAAAAGTCGGGTTTAAAACCGTCGGCGTTTCAGAAAAGTGCGAATTTTTGGTCAACGGCGTGCCGGTAAAATTAAAGGGCGTTAACCGCCACGATTCCAACCCGAAATACGGATATTGTACGTCGCTTTCCGACATGGAAACCGATGTAAAACTCATGAAACAGCACAATATCAACTGTATTCGCACGTCACACTATCCGAACGATCCGCGCTTTTTGGAGATCTGCGACCGTGAGGGAATGTATATTATCGACGAGTGCGACCAGGAGACCCACGGCGTTGAGGGTGCGGTCGGCTTTTGCTCTTTGCGCTCCATTGAAGAAATGGCCGATAATCCCAAATGGCTGCCGTCTTATATGGATCGCATTGAACGCATGGTGGAGCGCGACAAAAACGCGCCGTCCATTATTTGGTGGTCGCTTGGAAACGAGGGTCAGTTCGGCGAAAATCACCGCAAAATGGCGGCTTATGTGCACGCGCGCGATCCGCAGCGCATGGTGCATTACGAAAGAACCGCCTTTCCGGATAAATCCTACAATGTGCCGACCGACCCCTGCGTGGACGTGATCAGCCGCTTTTATATAGGACTGCCGAATTTTGAAAAGCTCGGCCGCGACACGACCGATAAGCGCCCGTATTTCCTTGGCGAATACGCCCACGCCATGGGCTTGGGCCCCGGTGAGCTGGAGGACTATTGGAAGATCATCTATACTTATCCAAGGCTTATAGGCGGCTGTGTTTGGGAATGGTGCGACCACGCAGTGGAAACGAACCTTCCAAACGGTGGGGTTGGCTATCTTTACGGCGGCGACCACGGCGAATTTCCGCACGACGGCAATTTCTGCTGTGACGGATTGGTTTTTCCGGACCGTCGCCCCTCCACGGGATTGCTGGAATATAAAAAAGTGCTGGAGCCGTGCAAGATCGAATGCAAGGACGCTCAAAACGGTATTTTTGAATTTTGCAACCGCTACGATTTCACCGATTTAAAGGACCTTGATTTCACCTATAAAATTATGTGCGACGGCAAAACGCTTTCAGAAGAAAAATTCTCGGTGTCGCTCGCGCCGCACAGCAAAAAAGAAGTAACGCTTTCTTACAAGCTGCCGAAGTACTGCGTATTGGGCGCTTACATCGAAATTTATATGACCGCAAAGTCGGACACCTCCTGGTGCAAAAAGGGTCATTTGATCGCTTTTTCTCAGCATGAACTGCCGGTTGAAAAGATTGCGCCCAAAAAGGAAAGCACCGCGACGTCCGGCAAACTGCTTGTCACCGAGGGAAAACGGTATATCACCGTCTCGCAAAACAGCCATGAATACACCTTTGATTTGGCTTCCGGTTCGCTTTGCTCCTTTAAAAAGAAAGGGAAAGAACTGTTGATTAGGCCGAGCGATCTTATTATCTGGCGCGCCTTGACCGATAACGATGTTGCAATGAAGGACAAATGGCTGAGCGAATTTTTTCACAAAGCGTTCTTTAATGTATATAGTGCCAAAACTGAAAAATCGGACGACAGCTTTACGGTTACTTTTGTAGGTGCCATTGGGCCGAATTCCAGAGTGCCGATTTTTGAAACAACAGTGAGCTATACCGTGTCGGGCGGCCAGCTGAAAACGCAAGTACACGCCAAAAGAAACGAAATTGCCGCGCTCAACCGCACCTATACGGAGGAAACAACACTGGATCTTAATGAGAAGAAACCGCTCGATGAGGTGCCGCGGTTCGGCGTTCGGTTTGCCTTAAAAGAGGAATTTGAAAATCTCGAATACTTCGGCATGGGCGAACGCGAGTGCTATGCGGATTATAAAGCTCACGCAAAAATGGGACTTTTCCGATCTACCGTTACAAAAGAATACGAGCCGTATATTCGCCCGCAGGAGTGCGGCAACCACTTAAAAACAAAGTATCTTTTGCTGAGTGATGAAAAGATAAGCGCCGCCGTGCGGTTTTCGGGATTGCCGGAGTTCGATTTTTCGGCGCTTCACTTTACCGTGGAGGAGTTGGACGAAAAACGCCACGCTTTTGAGCTTCAAAAAAGCTGCACCACTGAGGTGCTGATCTGCTACAAAAACCGCGGTGTGGGCTCGTCAAGCTGCGGCCCCGATCTTTCGCCGCAATACTGTGTAAACGACCGCGAAATTGATTTTGAATTTTTAATGAAATAATTTTTCTAAAAAATCAAATTCTGCCAAAGGGCGACAGCGTTTTTGCTGTCGCCCTAAAAATTTTTGAGTTTTTAAGCGGCTCTGTTTTGGTGCATTTTAGGCTTGCTCGGATTTATTATTGTTCATTATTGTTCGCCTAAAACGGCCGCCAAGCGGAAGCCTCGTTTTTTTTGAAATACCTTAAAAGGCTACAAATCAAAAGTCGGTGTCTTTCGGGATCCGAAAGCCCTCTTAAAGCCCCTGCGCGGCCCGCCCCGCGCGATGTCGCCGACTGGCGACGCGGCAAAACGGTTCCCGTTTTGCCGCACCAAAAAGGCGCACCACAACTTTAATAAGATCCGGCAAAATTCGATTGCGCCTTTTTTAGCGCGCGGGGCGGGCCGCGCAGGGGCTTTAAAGGGGCTTTAAGAAAGGTTGGAGCGCCGAAAAATTTTTTCAAGCGCAAACTATCAAAAGCAAAGCTTCCGAAAGCACTCAAAACCCAAAAATTCAAAGCTCAAAATGCAAGCCAAAATACAAAATCAAAAGCCCAAACCGCAAAGCACCCGAAAACCGCCAAATCGGAGAACCGCTCAAACCGAAGACCCCCAAAAACCACCCAAGCGAAAAACCGCCCAAACCGTCCGAACACCAAGAACTAAAAAAGCAAAAACGCCGCGACACTTTTTGGTATCACAGCGTTTTTTACGCAGATTCTTAATTTCATGATAAATCAAAAGCTTCATTGAACCCTTTAAGCCAACGTCTGTGCCAGTGCCACCACCACCGGCATCGTCGCAATGGAGAACAGCGTGGAAACCGAAACCATGTTGGCCGAAAGTTCGGTGTCGTTGCCGAATTTTGCCGCAAACATCGTGCAGGCCACTGCCACCGGTGCAGAAGCCGCGATCACGGTGGAAGTAAGCATCGTGCCGGAGAAACGCAGAAGATAAAGAACGCCTAAGCACAAAAGTGGCGAAATCAGCAGTCTCGCCGCCATAACAGCGTAGGTCGCGCGGTTTTGAAACACCTTTTTTAAAGATGTTTTGGAAAGATAATAACCCACCACGATCATCGGCAACGGCGTGTTGAGATTTGCAACGTGGTTGATCGTGGCGCTGATCGGTTCGGGCAATTTTACGGAGAAGAGAAAAATCGGAAGGCCGATCAAAACGGCAATCACGCCGGGATTGATGATGATTTTTTTAAGGTTCATTTTTTCACTGCCGGCCGACATCTCAACCAAAGCGTACGTCCAGATAAAAAGCGTCAGCACAATGACGTAGGCCGCACCGTAAAAGGTGCCGTCGCTGCCCAAAAGCGCCGCTTGCAAGGGCATTGCCATAAATCCTGCGTTACTAAGCACCGCGGAGCAGCGAAGTAAGCTGCGCTTTTTGAGATCCTTTCCGCGGAACATGGCAGTGGCTACGGCGATGCAAATAATATGACAGATCACGGCTGCCAGCAGAGAAAACAGCAGATTTTTTGCGTCCGCCGGATTGTATTCTCTGATAAATGATTTAATGATCACCGCCGGCGTGGCAAATTTTAAGCAAAAATCCGAAAGTCTTTTTGCGGTGGAATCGTTAAAAATACCGAATTTTCCGGTGAAAAATCCCACGGTCATCAGTAAAAAAAGAATGAAAACCTGCATGGCTACCGTGCCGAGGTTCATAAAAAATGCGTTCATAAAATTAATTTTCCCTTTCCCTCAAGGCAGAATGTGAGAGCAGTGCCTCGGCACAGCGAATGCCGTCCACCGCGGCCGACATAATGCCGCCGGCATATCCGGCGCCCTCGCCGCACGGAATCAGTCCGAAAAGCGAGGAATTATAATATTCGTTTCTTAAAATTCTAATTGGCGACGAGCTGCGCGTTTCCGGCGCAGTCAGTACCGCGTCGTCATATAAAAATCCTTGAAGCTTTCTATCAAACATTGGCAGCGCTTCGCGCATACTTTCGGTAATAAATCGGGGCAGACAGTCCTCCATGCGGCCGAATCTCACGCGCGGTAAAAACGACGGCGCAACGCTTTTAAAAGCGTTAGAGGGCTTGTCCTTCATAAAATCTCCCAAAAGCTGTGAGGTGGCAAAATATCCGCCCGACACTGAGAACGCTTTGCGTTCGATCTCGCGCTGAAACTGTACACCGGCCAAAACATCGTCGCCGGGGAAATCTTCAGGATTTACCTGCACCAACACGGCAGCGTTGGCATTTTCGCCGTTTCTTTTGTGGTAACTCATGCCGTTGGTCACCACGCCGCCCATCTCACTGGAGGCGTTCACCACCGCGCCGCCGGGACACATACAAAAAGTGTAAACGCCGCGGCCGCTTTTTAAATGCGCCGAAAGCTTGTAATCGGTCGGGCAAAATTCTTTAAATTCGGAAAATTTTCCAAGCTGTGCGCGATCGATCAGCCTTTGGGGGTGTTCAATGCGCGCGCCCACCGAAAAGGTCTTGCGCTCCATAGAAATACGCTTATCTTTCAGCATTTCAAAGGTACTGCGCGCGGAATGCCCCACCGCAAGAATTATCCGGTTGCAGGTAAGCTCCGTTTCGCCGTTCGGCGTTTTGTAACGAATGCCGCAAAGCTTTCCGCCTTTTTCATAAATCCCAACAAGCTTGGATTGAAATTTTACCTCGCCGCCGAGCGTTTCAATTTCTTTTCGTATTTTTTTGATCACACCGGAGAGAATATCGGTGCCGATGTGCGGCTTTGCATTCCACAAAACGCTTTTGGGCGCGCCGTGTTCGCAAAATACCTCCAAAACGGTTCTGCACCGCGGATCCTTAATGCCCGTAGTCAACTTGCCGTCGGAAAATGTTCCGGCGCCACCTTCGCCAAACTGAATGTTCGACTGTTCACAAAGCATGCCGCCTTCAAAAAAACGCTGTACGTCGCGCGTCCGTTCGTCCACCGTGCGCCCCTGCTCCAAAACAATGGGGCAAAGACCGGCTTTTGCCAGCGTCAGCGCGGCAAAAATTCCGGCAGGGCCAAAGCCCACCACCACCG